>SFVH01000061.1 GCA_004561555.1 bacterium | reverse complement strand
CGTAGCCATCACGGCGATAGCAATAATTACCAATAGATGTGATATGTAGCGCATAGTCATAATTTTCATTCTGCGACTGCTCGGCAGTCTGATTTGTTGAGTGCTTTATTATATTTGCAAAGATAATTCAAACTGATGTCAAAGAAAAGAAAAAACTAATGTTTTTTATATATTAATCACAGCTTGTTAGGTATATTTTTCAGCCGTTCCACCACACTTGCGGCGAGCGGCGTAGTAATCGATTTTTCATAAAAATGCAGATTGTGGATATCGCTTCCGATAAGGTTGTACACTCCCTTTTTCAGAAGCTGCTCGGCGCGTTGCTTGGTGTGCTCGCTGTAAAGACCGGCAATGGAGCCGAGGTTGAGCTGAAACATCACTCCCAAGCTTTTGTAGTAGTGGTAATCGTCGTCAGTCATATATCGATAGCGCTCCGGATGTGCCAACACCGGCACACAACCGGCATTCACCATTTCTCCAATCATCCCCTGCAGCTCAAGAGGCGCACGGAAATAGCTTGTTTCCACAAGATAGTGTTTTGGCGACAGCTCAAGCATATCTCTCTTTGTCCACCGCTCCACCAGCAGATTGTCTATCATATTTTCGGCAGCAAGATTGAGTTTTATTCCTCCCTTATAGTCTTTTTTAAAAGAAGAGAAACACTGAGACAATAATAAAGGAGTGTTTGGCACGTCCTCCATAACGTGGGGCGTAAACCACACTTCTTTCACCCCCACTCGCTCCATATAGTCGAGCGCCGCCAAGGATTTCTCCTTAGAGCGCATACCATCGTCCACACCGGGCAACAGATGGCTGTGGTGGTCGGTAAACCCTTGCAGCAATCCGCTGTCAAGAATAGTGGTCTTTCTGCTGAAAAATCCGAACATTTCTATATTATTTTTCCGTTAATGCAAAAATAGCGGAGCATTGCACCACAACGCTCCGCAAAAATAATCTTAACTAACGTCAATCATTGTCGGTATTTCCATAACCATAGCCGTAGCCATAACCGTAACCATAGCCGTAACCATATCGAGCATAAGTGCCTCCTTCAGGGCTATAGTTAAGAAGTATCGACATGTTCTTGTATCTGTTTTCCTTATAAATTGCGTCAATCTCCGGAAGCATCCGGCGGTCCATCATACCGCAACGTACTACAAAAATCGTGCGGTCGATTACTTCAGCAATCAAAGCGGCATCAGTGACATTTTGTGTGGGCGGGCAGTCAATAAACACATAAGTGTACCTCTTTTTAAGCTCCTCTATCATCTCTTTCAGACGCGGACTGAGCAGCAACTCTGCCGGGTTGGGAGCAAGATTACCGATGGGGATTGTGTCGAAACGCAACCCTACCTTGTCACCCTTCACGATGATTTCGTCGAGCGAAACAAGATTGTTGAGATATGCACATACACCCACCGATGGTTCACCCACCAATTTTGAGAAAGTGCCTTTTCGCAGGTCGAGGTCGACCACTATCACCTTTTTGTTTTTCAAAGCCACTACGGTGGCAAGGTTAAGAGAGGTGAATGTTTTGCCGGAGCCCGGGAAGAACGAAGTAATCATTATAGCTTCCGATGACTTCTTACCAATCATAAAGTCGAGATTGGTGCGCACCACACGATATGCCTCATTAATAATGTTGCGATTATGGTCTTTAACACAAAGTTCGGGCAACAGACTATCGTTTTTGTTCTTTTCCCGGAAACGAGCGAACCACGGCTTGCGAGCATCACCATGCGACATCGGGATATCACCGAGGATAGGAGCTGCCAATCCTTCGAGGTCTTTACGTCCGCGCACCTTGGTGTTGAGCATATTAGAGACATACATAAATCCGTAAGGGATGCCTAATCCAAGGATGACACTCACGGCATAGATGATAGGACGTTTGGGCGACACTGGTGCATCATTGCCGGTAGCGGCTTTGAGCAGCCGAGTGTTATTGACCACGATGCTTGCTTGAAGTTCGTTTTCTTCACGCTTCTGCAGCAAGTATAAGTAAAGATCTTCCTTAATCTTTTGTTGGCGCTCGATAGAGAGCAATTCCTTCGCCTTGCCGGGGCTTGCCGAGATGCGACTGTCAATTTTTCCCTCTTGTGCTACCAGACGGTCAGCTTGAATCTTGAGAGCACTGATGTGGTTATCCACCGAGCGAAGGATAGTGGAGCGCAACATACGGAGCTGATTATTTAAGTCAGCCACCAAGGGGTTGCTGTCGCTGCTACCGCTCACAAGGCGTTGCCGTTCAAGCAATTTTTGGTTGTATTCAGCAATCTGCTGCTCGATAGTAGGGCTACCGATGCCGGAGTTGCTGGGCAGGAGGTCGTAAGCGCGAGTGTTGTCTACGAGATATTCACGGATAAATCTCGCCACGGCAAGCTGATTTTGCGCCAAAAACGACTGCTCGGCATACTTGCACGACTCCTGAGTGACTTGTGCTGTTTCGACACCCAAATCCAGCAGACCATTGTCACTTTTAAATCGTTCGATGTCGGAATCAACGGTGCCGAGTTCTTGTTCGATGGCGAGCAACCTCTCGTTGATAAACTTGGCGGTATTGTCGGTCGACTTGCTGGTATATCTAATCCACTCTTCGTTGTAGGCTTCGAGAAGCGTATTGAGCACATCTTCTGCACGCTTTGGCGAAGCATCGGTATAGCTGAAATTGATTACGGTAGCAAGTTTGTCTGCAAGCTCCACCGAAAGGCGAGCCATACAACCGCGAGCCGCTGTCATAGGGTCTACATATGTGACATTCAGAGGGTTCTCAAAGTTTTTATTAAGATATTTGGTGCCGCGAAGCACTACATCGCCCACCGGAGTCTTAAACGTCTCTCCGAGAGTCACGGTGCGAGCATCAAGATTTTGCGACAAGCCGTTAATCATCATTTTGCTGATAGTGACTTTGTTGCCGGCGGCACGTACCACCTCAAAGGTCACACTCTTAAGGTCGGCTTCACCGAATTTCTCGGGAAGGTTTTTAAATTCTACCGTCAAGGGTGTTTTTTCATACCAATCGGTGACGTATCCAATCCAATCCTTGCTTGTATAGGAGATGTTGATACCCAAGCGATTCACCACATCTTGCATCAATGTGGGCGACTGAAACGCTTGCAACTCGTTATATACGTCGATGCCGGTGGTGCCGATGCCGAGGTCGGCAAAAGCGGCGAGCTCACTGATTTGCGCCTTACCGCTACTATCGCTACGAAGCATCACGCTTGCCGTGCATTGATAGATGCGCTGGCAACGTGCCACATACAAAATTCCTAACGAAAGGCACACAATCAAAGAAATCAAGAAAAATTTCTTATGACTAAGTGTCCAAGCGATGACATCGCTTATTTGAAATTCGTTTTTTTGCTCGTCAAGTTCGACATTCGAGATGCCCTTTTCCTGTTCGCTCATTTATTTTGTAGTTGAAGAAATTGATTAAAAAATGTATTAATCACGGGTGATGCTGACAATAAGTGTAGCCACTGAGGTGAGCATTGAAGCAATCGAAATCCAAAGCCCTACACTCTTGAGAGAGTTTTCATTGAGATTCGACTGTCCTGCTTTTGTCACGTTAGGACGCACATATATCACATCGTTTTGTTTCAGATAGTAGGCAGGCGACGAGAAGATGTCGGTGCTGCGGAGGTCGAGATTGTAGACGATGCGCTCACCTGCCTCTTCACGCACCACATACACTTGGTCGCGCACGCCGTAGATTGTAAGGTCGCCTGCCATCGAAATAGCCTCAAGGATATTGACCTTGTCGCCTTCGATGGTGTAAGAACCGGGGTTTTTCACTTCACCGAGTATAGAGATTTTGAAATTCACAAATTGCACTGTCACTATCATATCTTTCAGCAAGTCGCGACTGCGCAACTCTCCCTTTATCTTTTCTTGAAGCTGCCAGCGGCTAAGTCCAGCCACATGCACCTTCCCCAACACCGGAAAGTTGATATTGCCGTCTTCATCCACAGCATAGCCAAGCGACTGCTGCGACACGGAACCCTGCCCTGCGGTAAATTCAGAATTGTTTTGATATGACACCACCGGCAGATTGAATAGAGCGGCAAGCTCGGGGTCTTTACTGCTGACAAAAATCGACAGTATGTCTTTGGGCTGGATGGTTATGCCCTTGTTTGCCGAGATGGTTTCGGTCTTCTGTGGGTCAATATCTTGGAAATATGTAATCTTTTTTGTCGAATCTCCGCAACTCGACAAAAAAGCGATTAGTAACACAGGCAGATAAATAAATCTAAATCTCATTATCTCAAAAAATTTCCATTTAAGGCAAAGTGTAATACACGCTACCCCTATAAAGTAAAATTTCAAAATTTTATAATTCCCATTCTCATAGTAGCAAACTATGCTACACATTTTTTATGTAACGACAAAGTTATTAGTTTTATTTTATTATTGCAACGTTTTTTCTGATAAATCACGGTAACAAACAGATTTTTAATAAAACAATCACAAACCACATCTTAAAGTCAAAAACCGGCGATGTGAGATAGGTTTATCGCAAATATGAAATATGTTGTACAACATAAATTCCAAAATATTAACTGATTATCAACTATTTAATTTCTCACATGTGAGTTTTTGTTGTATAGGGTATGAATTATTGTTGTAGTGATTTTATTGTAAGGAATTAGTGATAATTGTAATTTTGCCTTGAAAAATCATGCTTTGAGAATCAAACAGAAAATATTTTAATACCCAAAAAACTTCAACTATGAAAAAAATTACCTCTTTCTTAGCAATCGGAGCAAT
>SFVH01000060.1 GCA_004561555.1 bacterium | reverse complement strand
TCGGGCGGCACTCGTTCAATCATTCGATAATGATTTTGAGCGATATGCCGCAGACGCAAAAAGGTTCGTGGTTCTTGCACTACCGTGACAAAATGGACCACGAACTTATTGCGACTATCGAGGGAACGGTCTATGAAATTTGGCGCACGAAAGAGCGGATTCGCTCGCTTTCGTCCAAGGGGCAGCCGGTACCCGACTACCTTAAAGGTTATCTTCGACGTCTCGACCGCAATCTTAATCAGATGCGGTCAGTCGCTGTGTACTACAAAGAGTACAGCAGCATCGAGAATCTGCAACTTCTCGGCGAGAACTACATAAAGCAGATGAAGCGCGACTTAACGCCATTGACATTCCAAACCTCTATCCTTTGTCAACGCATCGGCATTGCCAAAGACGGTTTTTATTCGTCAATGCGTGAGGGGCACAAGTATAATGCAAGTGATTTTGAATTTCTTGACGAGAAATTCAAAAGTGGAGAATGGAGTGCGGAGAGTGGAAAGGCATTTACTTGTGATGCTGATTCCGACGTTAATAAGGACGCGCCGATTTGCATTGGTATGGACTACAATGCAAATATAAACTGGATAGTTGCGTATGATATTTAATGTGATTATATGTTATGGTGATATAACATAAATATTAGACTAAATAGTTAATATGTAAGTTATTAAGTTTAATATCGGCGTTTTGTGACAGTAATGTTATTAAGTTTAATATCGGCGTTTTGTGACAGTAATAGAGAGTAACAGTAAAAATCATAAAATAACAGCGTTTGTGGGGAATTATATGGGGATAATATTTGGTGATATGAAGAGTATTTCTTAACTTTGTGGTCAAGAAATAACCATCCAATTTTATCCGATATGTCATTTGAATTAGGTGTAGGAAAAAAGCAGAACCGACAAGGTCGAGTTGAATTGTCTGTTCGTTTTCGCCTTGGCAAGATTGATTATCAAGCCAAGACTAATTTGTGGATTTCTCCGGCGTTTGTAAAAACGGAGAAGTATGTCAGTTCTAAGGGCAAGCCATCTACTCGCCTCGTTCTCACTTCTTCAAGAACAAAGACTGAAGAGGCTGTCAATGCCGATGAAGTAAAAGAGTTATATAGTCGGCTACTCACCTACATTGAGAGTGTGTATATCCGCATGAATGGCGCCGATATTGACAAAACTTGGTTGCCGGAAACGATAAAGGCTTTTCACAAAACTTTAGCACCTGAAGTTCCGCAATCCACATTTATTATGCTGATTGACGATTTTTTGAAAGAAACTTCCACTCCATTTCAGTCGCATACTCGTAAACAAGGGTATCTTACAATCCGCCGTTCTCTGCTTCGTTACGAGATTTATAGACAAATCACCAATCCTCGTTTCTTATTGACGATTGAGGCTGTTGATGAGAACTTACTCAAAGACTTTGAGAACTTTCAAATCAACGAGCATAAGTTGATAGAGGAGTTTCCTCAACTGAGTGCAACGGAGGATACAAACGCTCGTGTTGGCGAGAAAAGCCTAAACACAATCATTGGCAATTTCCGTCTTATTAAGACCATATTCAATTGGGCGTTCAACAACCGACGAGTGGCCTATAATCCGTTTGTCAAATTCAAGATGGGGCAACGCACTTATGGCACACCATATTATCTTACCATAGACGAACGCAAGCGATTGGAAGAGTTTGATTTCAGTGATACACCGAGAGATGAGATATTCCGCGACATATTCGTGTTCCACTGCTGCGTTGGCTGTCGGCAGTCAGATTTATTTACGTTCACAAAGAGCCACATCATCAACGGCGAACTTCACTATGTGGCACGAAAGACAAAAGAGGGACGACCAAAAACCATAAAAGTGCCGTTAAACTCCACAGCAAGCAAGATTGTTGAGAAGTACAGCAATTATGAGGGAGATGCTCTGTTTCCATATATGGATTCAAAGTACATTTATAATCGTGCAATCAAACGAATATTGAAACGAGCTGGTATAGACAGAATTGTCGTGGTGCTTAATCCAAAGACAAGGCTTCCGGAAAACAGACCTCTTTATGAAGTAGCGAGTACGCACATTGCCCGACGCACGTTTATCGGCAATCTATACAAGAAATTCAAGGATCAGGGAATGGTGAGCGCCTTGAGCGGACACGCACCTGGTAGTCAGGCATTCGCACGCTATCGCGAGATTGATGAAGAAATGAGAAAAGAGATGGTTGATGCTATTGACTGAATTTGTTGCAAATAATCTGCAATTGGATTTGGAAAGTAACCATAAAATGATTGCCTTTGCAATTGGATTGCAAATCTGAGATATAAAAGGGGCAAAGAAAATATCTGAATGGGTAGAGCAACGTTTGTACCGTGGCTACTATACTTTTACATCAGAAGATGTGAAAGGGCACTTTACGAGTATGAGCGAAACATACATAAAAACAGCCATCAACCGTTTAGTTAGGTCCGGCAAGATTATATCTCCTGCAAAAGGCTTTTATGCTATTGTCCCTATTGCAGAAACAATAGTCATCGCATTTTGAAATCTTATTTCTCAGCTTCTTCTATATCCGCCCATTTAATTGTTTCAAGCACACTCTTTTTGTGGCTTTCGTAATCACCTCGGTAAGGTATTGGGTCTCGCTTGTATGTCTCGATGAAAGAGAGGAGTATTGACAAAGCGTCGGCTTTGCCGTTGGTTGCCATCAATGCCGGGTCGTATCGCCATACGGAAACTGAATATTCCCTTGGGGTAGCATAGACCTTTATGCCCAGCTCTCTTGCTTTCTGCGATGTCATGCCATAATCCCAATACTCATTTGAATCCGTATCATTTCTGTATATCAAGGTCCCGCAGACGTTCGTCAGTCCCAACTTCGTTACATCATAATCGGTATAGCCTGATGAAATCACCGGGCTTTGCAACATTTCATCAACTTGGTTGTAGAGTTCGGCACCACGCTTGTAAAATAGCAGGACCTTTCACCGTCTTTGCCGAGTAGCCTATCAGCTCGGCAATCTCCTTGAATGGTATTCCTGCCAATGACTTCTTCTGAAGATGATACAGCAAAAGCACTTGGGATGATATGGTCAAGGTTTTTGGCGAGCTTTTCTTTGTCAAGTTATTTTCCGTAAAAGAAATTAGCAACTCAGGAAAGTAGAATTGATGTCCCGGCACAACGAAGTTCACTTTCTTACTGACAAGCAGTCGGCGAAACACAGCATCCATAACAGGCAACTCTATAAGCAGAATGAATTGGAAGTATTCCTTCATAGAGTGAAAATCTTTAGCGATGTTGGTGCCGTTGTATTTATCTCCATTTATCCGCTGAGCGACTACAACTGGTATGCCCGAAATGGAAATCTCGTAAAACTTATAGTTCTTGGCAAAGGTGGAATTTTGGGCTTGGATAAGATTGTCTGATGCCTTCTTTGGAAAAGACATTTTCAAGCCAAGTTCGGAGGTAATGTATGAGTGTAAACTTTTCATACTTACATAACGTGAAACCCAGTGTTATTGTTATACATTGAATTACTTTTAACATATACTAATTATCAATGTATTACATATAATTACCTCCAAGCTATATACGTGTCTTTTAGAAACGACATCTCGTGAGATAATTTTGCAGTGCATCCGATGGTGATGGACTGGCATTGCTCAATGACCGAGAGCCGGAGCTTTTGGATGCCACTGCCCGAAGCGACGCGAGAGCACCGTTATTGCGTGAGGGCAAATTTTATATGAGTACACAAAACTCAATTATCAACATTGCTGAATTGGCGGCTGCGATGCCTAACGCCATTCTCCAAATCTCCGCAGGCGACCTATGCGACTTCGCAAACCGCCTTATCGAATCTGCTACCGACGTGGCTCGGTTGCAGATAGAACGTGCCAACCTCTCCAAAGAACTGCTCACCATTGAGGAGGTGGCGGACATGCTGAAAGTGTCAAAGATGACGCTCTATCGTTGGAACCTGAACGACACCTTGCCCAAGATTGAAATCGGAGGCAAACGCCGCTATCGCCGTGCCGATGTTGAAGCTGCTATCGAACAACGAAAAGACAAGAAGCAATGGACGAAAAAATAACAATTAAGCCCAGAGGGTCGCTGTCGCTCAACAAGCAGCGACCCGAACTTCCCATTGACGGACTTCCGGCTTCGATACAGAACTACATCAACGCAGTGTGCAACATCTACCATTGTCCGCGAGAATTTGTGACAACAGCCGTACTCGCTACCGCATCCACCGCTATCGGCAAGAAGGTGGTAGTCAACGAAGGCATCTACAAGAATCCGTTGGTGCTGTGGTTTGTGTCGGTGGCACGGAGCGGCAGCAACAAGTCGTACCCGATGAAACTCGTCACACAACCGCTTCGCCGCATCGACGAGGAACTCTATGCCGAGTATAAGCGTGAGTATGACGATTGGAAAGCAATACCTGCCAAAGACCGTGCTGACGAGCCTAAATGTCCTGCAATCGTCCTTGACGACTGCACCGATGAACGCCGCAGCGAGATACTTTTCATGAACAACGATACCAACGAGCCACAAAATCAGCCCATAGCGAAACGAGGCAACAAACGTGGCGCGATTGGTATCTATCCCGAATTGAAAGGTATGTTCGACTCAAAGAACCAGTATCAGAATGGCGGCACGTCCGCCATATCTAAACTGCTACGACTTTTCGATTGCGAAGACATCAAGGTTGACCGCAAGAACGGCTTCACGATGCTAATCAAAGACCCGTTCTTCAACATCATTGGCGACTTGCAGACCGGTATGCTCCGCTCCACCTTCGGCAGTGAACTCTTCATGACAAATGGCTTAAACCAGCGTTTTTTGTTCAGCGTTGCCGAGGATATCGAATATCCGCATCGCAGTCACGAGACGTTGCCTTACGGCATCGCTTGCGAATGGGCTCAGACCGTTCGGATGCTCTACGAGGGAATATATCATAGTCCCGATGGCAACCACTATACG
Organism: bacterium; assembly: GCA_004561555.1. GTDB lineage: Bacteria > Bacteroidota > Bacteroidia > Bacteroidales > Muribaculaceae > Limisoma. Next base: position 2,893 of record SFVH01000060.1, on the reverse strand, counting down.
CTTGTCCGCAGCACCGATGGCGAGGTGTCGCTCGGCAAATATGCTGATGCCTTGTATGACGACTACCACAATTATCTGCAAGACAAAAAGGCAACGGCAGACTGCGACTATGTGGCGTCAATCTACAGCAAATTGCAGATACAGGTGCTTCGCTATGCCGGAATAGTACACGTGCTTGACCTGGCGGAGCAACGAGGCATGCGTTGTGACTACAACATCATGCGGAAAGAGCCTATGGAGTATGCCATTCGCTGTATGGAATACTTCGAGCAGATGGCTCTGCTGGTGTATTCACGGATTGCCGAACAGCCGCCGATTGTGAAACCCGAGCAGATGAGCAAGACCGAACTGCTTTCAGCGTTTATGAGACTTTATCCCGATGTGTCCCAAGGGCAACTCGCCAAACTGATTGGTGTCTCACCGGCTTATATCTCGAAAATAAAAAGCGGAAAAGCAGGTTAAGGTTAACTTGCTCGTAACTCTCTTAAATTCAAAGCGATAAGTATTGACAAGGTATTAACCAACCATTAACCCGACGACCGCACTATAGGGTTAACGAAAGGTTAATACCAAGTCAATACCTAAACAACTGGAAATCAACATGAAAGATGTAGAATTAACCTTAACCTCATTTTGGAAATATGAAATCGTTTCAAGAAATAGAAATAACAGTTTATCGTGGCGTGAAAGACCGTGTTGGACATCTATCAACGCTTCACGATTTCCTGACTAATGTCGATGTGTCGGCAATTACAGAACTGCGTTCATGCACGGATGCCGAGCGAAAACGGCAGATAAAGATGTCGCTGCCGCAAGCAACGATTAGTGGTGTGTTTTCGCCAACACGTTCTGCCGAAAATCTTGTGCGGCATAGCGGACTAATCTGCATTGACATCGACCTCAAGGAGAATGAGCATATTGAGAATTTTGATATGCTCATAGAAGATGTGTTGAGCCGTATAGAAGAAGTGGCGTACGCTGCTCATTCCGTAAGCGGCAAGGGTTACTTCGTAATCATTCAGCTACGCTATCCGCAGTTGCACAAGGCACAGTTTGAGCAGTTGGTGCGAGTGTTTGCCGATATGGGCATCTACATCGACCGCGCTTGCGGTGACGTGTGCCGACTGCGGTGCCAGAGTTATGACGAACATCCCTACATCAACATTGATGCCAAGCCATTCAGCGGTATCTATCGCGAACCGAAAAAGCCTCGTGTGTGGTGTCAAAGCGGCTACGCTGAGGGAGATGTGGAAGAGAAGGTGGCACGGTTGTGCCGAGAGGTAGCGATGCGGCACATAGACCTCACAGCCAATTATGAAGATTGGGTGAAAATCGGCGCCGCCTTGTCCTCGCTTGGTGAAAGCGGAAGGCAATGGTTTCACCTGTGCAGTTCGCAGAACAGCGGATACAATCCCGCTGAGTGCGACCGGAAATTCAACAACCTACTTCGCTCCACTCGCCAAATCGGCATTGGCACATTCTTCTACTACTGCCGCCAATATGGTATCGAATAGCCAAAAAATAGTACTATCAAAATATCTCGTAAAAATGAGCAACACTTGCAGAAGTCCACCAAAGCGAATAACACAGCCCCGAGAAGTCGTAGCAAGAGATAACATCGCCAAAAAGGTGAAATCTAAGTGATGTTATCTACTTCAAGGTCGCATTACAGAATTTTCAAGTTTGTAAAGGATTGAAAAAGCTAAAAGGCTATGTAATAGCCGAATAAGGGGTGCAGGGGAAGTATTCCACCTGCTACCGTCTGTAAAGACCCCCCACCGCCCTCGTTTTTCCGCCCTCGCCCTCGTCCTCCGAGCGGAATATGCGAGCGATGCGCGGTAAAATCGTTGTCGTGAGAGCCAAAATCGGCTTGCCGATATTGGTCTCCACGGCAACACCTATCTCTTGCCAAAGGCAAGGATTAACACAGCGATGTGCGGTGATGACGAGGCTGTGCGAAATGGAGATGATGACGGTGAGAGCGGAGCTGATTTGGAGTTGTTCAGGCAATTAGTGGCTATACCGCCGAAGAAGTGTCTTCGACCGGCTTGCCGCGTCGATGTCACTGTGCGGTGTCGCCACGTTAAGACTGCCCGAACAAAACTCGAAAGCAGTTCAGCGGCAGCCGTCATAGGCGCAATGGAGTTAATGCCGCGTTGCACCGCACAGCGCGAATAATCAACAGAGCCACAAGGCGAATAATGCGAGTGCACCGCTAAGTGGGAAAGAAGTCGATGAGGCTATCTATCCTGCTCGGAGTGGAGAACGGAGCGAGAAGGGTCTGCCTAAAAGCACTTTGTACAAGGGAGGTATCGGACAACAGCGCCAGCCGTTGAAAGAGTGTGTGGCAAAGCGTGAGCGGTGTGCAGAATCGGAGACGGAGCAGATACCGTATGAGCGTAGGGAGTGCGGTATCGCGGAGGCGTAGAGGCTTCACATTGCAACACTCTCTTGTTCCGATGCACCGACCGGGCAGCTTGCCACTGTTCTAAGTGCAAAGGCAAAAGACTTCTGTGGAGGGCGCAACGGAGAACGTGGAGAGATAGCATCATCGGCTTCGGGTGGGAGGGTCTAAGATTTGCACTCGCTGTTGCGGAGCATTTATCAAATAACGTGTATCGTGGCAACCACCACACAGCGGCAACCCGGTGAGGGCTGAAGCTGTGTGTATTTTCATTGTTAAAAGAATTATAGAGTGAAACATTCGTGAGAGTTGTTGTCGATGTGGAAGATTGTGAGCGTGTAGTTCTCCGCACCCTTGCGGCATTCGAGGCGGATAAAGTCTTCGTTATCGCGCCAACAGTAGTAAAGGGCGGTTCGCATAGCGTCCATATCGCTGTCGGCAGTCAATTTCCATTTGCCTTGTCTTGTGTAGCAAGTATATTCTTTCATT
>SFVH01000059.1 GCA_004561555.1 bacterium | reverse complement strand
CGCCCCGAGCATCTGAAGTGTTTAATATCAGTACTTTCATCTTCTATGCAATAAACGTCGCAAATTGATATGCTCAACTTTGATAATCATCGCTACAAACACGCCCAGCAATGCGGTATTGACAGCCATTCTGAGCCATTGTGCGCCCCACGGCTGAAGCTGCGATGCCGCAAAGAGCACTGCCGCCACAAGCATATACAAGCCGATGGAGCGTATGTCGTAAGCAATGGGATACTTGCGCTGCCCCACCACATAAGACACTACCGTTGCCACCCCGTAGCCTGCCACTCCCGCCCACGCACAAGCCATGTAGCCATAGCGCGGCACAAACACCACATTTATCGCTATCAGCACGGCACATCCTACAAACGAAAACACCGCACCCCAAAGGGTTTTGTCGATGAGCTTATACCAAAACGACAGATTGAAATAGATGCCCATCAATATTTCGGCAGCCATCACTATCGGCACTACGCGCAATCCGACCCAATAGTCGGGATTTGGGGCGATGACATGCTTGAGGATATCGATATAAAAAGTGACGCATAGAAATGCCAAGAGGGTGAAAATCACAAAATATTTCATCGCTTTGGCATAAAAATCCTTGCTGTCGCGGTCGCGACTTTTGCTAAACACTATCGGCTCGTAGGCATAGCGAAAGGCTTGTGTGAGTAGAGCCATAATCATAGCAATCTTCGAGGCGGCACCATATATGCCGAGTTGAGTCTTGGCATCGCTATGGGGATACACATGGCTGAAGATAATTTTGTCTGCCACTTGATTGAGGATGCCTGCCACTCCGAGGATGAGAATTGGATAGGAGTAATTAAGCATCCTACGAGCCAAACGCCAATCAAACCCGCCTCCAAGATGCACCAACGGCAACATCAGAAGCATTATAGTGGCGGTGCAGATGAGATTAAACATAAAGGCATAACCCACATCACTGCCGCCCATACCCACATAATAAGTGATGTTAATGGCGATATTTAATACGATAAACAGCAACTTAAGCGCCACAAAGCGCAACGGCTGCTTGCGATAGCGCAGATAGGCAAACGGGATGCTCTGAAAGGCATCCATCGCCACCACGCCTATCATCATCCCGATATACTCGGGGTGTGCACCATAGCCCATAGCATCGGATATGGCAGGCAAAAACGCCAAGCCCACAGCCACAAACAGCAGCGAAGTGAAGCCCACCATAATGAGGGTTGTGGAATAAACCTTCTTGGGATTTTCCTCTTCTTTGTTGACGTAGCGGAAGAAGGTGGTCTCCATGCCATAGGTGAGTATCACCATAGCCAATGCCACCCATGCATATATTTCCGTGACCACACCGTAGCCCCCGGAACGCGCCGACATCGCCGACACATATACGGGTACCAAAAGATAGTTGAGGAAACGCCCTACAATCGAACTTGCGCCATAGATGGCGGTATCTTTAAGCAACGATTTTAATCCTGCCATAAAGCAATCTGTTTTTTATTATACTGATACAAAAGTAAGGCTTATTTTCCGTTGGAAGAAGCATTAGTGAGTTTTTTGCGCATCACTCTGCCGAAAACTACAGTTTTGTGAGTTTTTGTGAGTTTTGAGAGTTGCAAGATTGACAAATTATTAGTAATTTTGAGCGACAACTAATTATTTCCTTAAAAACAAAAATCAGCAATATGAATCTACTACAAAAATCTCTCTCTTGCTTTTTGCTGTGCCTCCCCGCAGCACTCTCAGCCGACAATATTCCGGCATACCTCGACGAAGAACAACCACTTGAGGTCAGGGTGGAAGATGCGCTCTCAAGGATGACGCTTCAAGAAAAAATCGCCATCATCCACGCACAATCGAAATTTTCATCGCCCGGAGTGCCGCGCCTTGGCATCCCGGAAATATGGACCACCGACGGTCCTCACGGCATCCGTCCGGAAGTGATGTGGGACGAATGGGACCAAGCGAAATGGAGCAACGACTCCTGTGTGGCTTTCCCGGCACTTACCTGCCTCGCCGCCACCTGGGACGAGCACCTCTCACACCTTTATGGCAAAAGCATCGGCGAGGAAGCGCGCTTCAGAGACAAAGACGTGTTGCTCGGACCGGGAGTGAACATCTATCGCACACCGCTCAACGGACGCAACTTTGAATATATGGGCGAAGACCCTTATTTGGCATCGCGCATGGTGGTGCCATATGTGAAGGGAGTGCAAGAAAACGGCGTGGCAGTCTGTGTGAAACATTATGCCCTCAACAATCAAGAGACACGCCGCCACACCACCAACGTCATCCTTTCCGACCGCGCCTTGTATGAAATCTATCTGCCACCCTTCTATGCGGCACTCACCGAAGGCGACGCTTGGAGCGTGATGGGCGCTTACGACCTCTATCAAAACCAACACGCTTGCCACAACAAGCGACTGCTCATCGACATCCTCCGCAATGAATGGGGTTGGAAAGGGGCTGTAATATCCGACTGGGGTGGCTGCCACTCCACCGAAGAGGCTATTGTCAACGGACTCGACTTGGAGTTCGGCTCATGGACCGACGGTCTGAAGGGAGGGTCGCTCAATGCCTACGACAATTACTATATGGCTTATCCATATCTAAAACTCATCAAAGAGGGGAAATACACCACCAAAGAGTTAGACGACAAAGTGCGCCACGTGTTGCGCCTCACAATGCTCACGGCAATGAATCGCCGTAAGCCCTTCGGCTCATTTCATAGTCCGGAGCATTATGCTGCCGCCCGACAGATAGGGGCAGAAGGCACCGTGCTCCTTAAAAATGACGGCAATGTGCTGCCATTGCGATGCGACGGCAAGCAAAAGGTGCTCGTAGTGGGCGAGAATGCCGTGAAGATGATGACTGTGGGTGGCGGCAGCTCGTCGCTCAAAGCGCAACACGAGATTTCGCCCCTCAAGGGCATCACCTACGCCCTACGCAACAAGGCTGAAGTGAAATGGGTGAGAGGTTATGTGGGTGATGTCACCGGCGAATATAACGGCGTAGTAACCGGACAAGACCTCAGCGACAATCGAAGCCCCGAGCAACTCATCGCCGAAGCCGTAGAGGAGTCACGAAATGCCGACTATGTGATTTTTATCGGCGGACTTAACAAAAGCAACAATCAAGACTGTGAAGACACCGACCGCGAAGGATTGGAACTGCCATATTCTCAAGATGCGGTAATCGAAGCCCTTGCAGCAGTCAACAAGCACCTGGTGGTGGTGAACATCTCGGGCAACGCCGTAGCAATGCCATGGGTAAAGAAAGTGCCGGCAATAGTGCAAACATGGTATCTGGGCAGCGAAGCCGGCAATGCCATCGCCGATGTGCTCACCGGAGCAGTAAATCCCTGTGGCAAACTGCCATTCACCTTCCCCGTAAGCCTCAACGATGTGGGAGCACATGCCCTCAACGCATATCCGGGAGTAGAGCGCACCGACGGCAGCAAAATATGGGATGTGGAGTATAAGGAAGACATCTTTGTGGGATATCGCCGACACGACAGTGAAGGGATTAAGCCGCTATTTGCCTTCGGCCACGGCATCTCCTACACATCATTCGACTACGGCAAACTCTCACTCTCCGCTCCTGCCATCAGCGCCGACGATACCCTCACAGCTTCTATCACAGTGAAAAACAGCGGCTCTTGCGCCGGAAAGGAAGTGGTGCAACTCTACATCAGCGACAAAAAGTCGTCGCTGCCACGCCCCGTGAAGGAACTTAAAGGCTTCAAAAAGGTGAGCTTGCAACCGGGAGAATCCACCACCGTAACCTTCTCAATCTCTCGCTCCGCCCTCTCCTATTTTGATGCCGACCGACACGAATGGGTGGCTGAACCCGGAGAATTTCAAGTGCTCGTAGGGGCATCTGCCGCCGACATCCGCTCTCGCGCCTCGTTCACTCTGAAATAATCCATTCTTCTCAAGAATATTAATCCTGCCCAAGGCTGCGAAAAAGAAAATTTTTCTATACCTCAAGGCAGGATTTATTTTTACCTTTGCATCAGAAACTAACATACTGACAATAATGACATTTTCAGACGAAGAACTGAAACGTTACCACCGACAAATCTTGCTCGAAAACATAGGCACTCACGGGCAACAACTGCTCAAAAAAGCGAAAGTGATAGTGGTGGGAGCCGGCGGATTAGGGTCGCCCGTGGCTTACTATCTCGCTGCAGCAGGCATCGGCACCCTCGCCATCGCCGACGGCGACCGCGTGGACATCTCCAATCTCCAGCGACAAATACTCCACTCCTCTGCCGACATAGGACGGATGAAAGTGGAGTCGGCTTGCGAAAAACTTATGCGCCTCAACCCTGACATACGTCTTGAGCCATATGGAGAGTTTCTCAGCTACGACAAAGCAGTAACCCTCTTCTCCCACTACGACTTCGTGCTCGAATGTTCCGACAATTTCACCACAAAATATATGGTGAACGACGCGTGTATCGCTTCCGAAAAACCATTCTCGCTCGGCGGCATCAGAATGATGGGCGGACAAGCAATGACCCACATCCCCGGGAGTGCATGCTATCGTTGCCTGTTCCCGCTGATGCCCGACCCGGCAATAGTGCCCGACAGTAGCAGCGTGGGGGTGCTCGGCGCTGCCGTGGGCATCATCGGCAGCATCCAAGCCACAGAGACCATCAAGTATCTCACCGACAGCGGAACGCTCCTCACCAACCGCCTTCTCACGGTGGATGCCCTCTCAATGAAGTTTGACACCTTTGATTTCTCGCGAAATAGCAATTGTCCGACATGTGGAAAAACAACTGAATAACAGTGCATTATACCTCAACAAAGAAAATTATTTTCAAAAACAGCAAGAAAAATTTGCACAATTAAAAAATATGTAATAACTTTGCACTCGCAAATAAGCACAATGGTGCCATAGCTCAGTTGGTAGAGCAAAGGACTGAAAATCCTTGTGTCCCCGGTTCGATTCCTGGTGGCACCAC
>SFVH01000058.1 GCA_004561555.1 bacterium | reverse complement strand
GCCCTCGACAACAACACCATTGGTACTTGCTACTATCCGTTTACCTACGGTCAATACACCCTTGCAGCAGCAGTGACCTACACTACAGGTGCAAAACAAGGCTATCTCAACCTCTTGAACGTGACCGACGGTATAACCAAGGCTACCAAGCTCCACAGCTTTGGTGCGCTCGGCAAAGCCGACGTTGCTAACGGCACATTCGTCACCACGGCGATTGCCAAACCGGAGGGTGAAGGTATTGCCAAATATTCGGCAACAACCATCAACTCCGCTGTCGAAAGCATCGAAGCACTCGACAGTCGTGAAATCCTCTGCACAACTACCGGCTTCTATGCCACCAATGCAAGAATAACTGTTGTAAATCTCTCCGGAGTAATTGTTGCCGAAGGTTACGACCACATCGATAAAGCATCGCTTGCTCCCGGCTTCTACGTTGTGACCGCAACCTATGCAGATGGCATGAAATTAGCAAAGAAAGTGGCTGTACGCTAATCGCTTAGCCATAACCAATAATGGCGAGGCTGTTTAACTAGTGAACTGCACTCCAAAAGTTTTTTGTCTAACTTTTGGGGTGCAGTTCATAACCCTTAATTACGACACAACCTCATGCACGTCATCTCTCCACACATCGGAAGATTTCTCTGATGTCATTCCTATAGTCAAACAGCCTCTGGTTGGAGCCCACCCTTTCAAACACTGTAAACGGCGTTGTGAAGGAAGAGACACACTGCACTGCTGGTTAAACAGTCTCTATTTTTTGTTGCGTCCCAACCCACTCGCTTATCGACAATATTAACAACATCGGGCAGGAACGCAATCTCAATAACTATCAATGACCGATTTAACCTTTAGAAAATAAGGCGGATAATGCAATATGTCTTGAGCCAACGTTTGCAAAGATTGTGGGAAGTGTGTGAAACAGATTAAGTATCATTGATATTTCACTAACTTCATCAACACGTTTGCCTGACTTACAATCAACCCACATTATGGCTGAATCACTCAGCTAAGCAACAAATGAAGGCAAAAGAAGACACAATCGAGTAGGAGGAAAACGAAGTAGTTTTCTTCCTACTTTCGTTTTTCGACATCTCACAACACCATACGTGCCGTTAGGCATACGGCGGTTTTCTAATTGCGATGCAATTTGGTATAAGTGCCGATTATTGAGGGATATCCTTGCCTTACAAGTCCCATATTCATTATGGCTCTATGCAGAATCCAGCTATCGGCTATGTGCCAATATCCCTTACGAGTATTTGCTCATTGCCATGCATACCATCTGCTGATGCCACACTTAATAAGTTTCTTCTACCAAAGGAAGCCTTTGCCGTTGATGCGTTTGGTAATGGATTTTATTTCACGGAGAAACTTTATCTTGTTTTGCAGATTTATTCACTCTCATAAGCCTTGGCATCAAGTTTCTGTACGTTGGGTCAGATGTTTGCCTAAAGCTTCCTTCAGATTCCACCTCACAATGGACACCCTTGCTTTCGGCTGTAGCCTTCCCACCGTCAGTGCGGCTTGGGGACTTGCACTCGTTAGAATACGTTCGCGCTGGGCGAATAAAAAATAATCCGACTAATCTCACGATCCGTCGGATTCCTTAACCTATGATTCACTTATTTGTTGTTGTTGCTTTTTCTTATAACAATAACGCAAAGATTTTGTTTATATTGTACAGCGATAATACATTTTTTTAATTATCTGATTGGATGATATTCCACAAACGCCTCCATCGCCTCATAAGAAGCAAGACCGAGACTACTGTAGAGCTTTGCGGTAGCGCGGTTGCGGTCTTCAGCGCGTTGCCAGAACAAGCGGTCATCGTCGCCAAGGAACGGCGCATTCTCCATTTGCGATTGATGTTTGAGAATGGTGTTACGCTTAAATCGAAGTTCTTCAGGGCTCATTGGCACAGCCATCTCGATGTGGTCGATTTCCCATTCTGCCCAAGCGCCGCGATACATCCAAATACGGCAATCCTTCATAAAGTCCTCATCTAGAAGTTCGTCAACGGCAGCAAGCACAGCATCAGTACATACACGGTGAGTGCCATGAGGGTCAGCCAAGTCGCCTGCCACAAAAATCTGATGAGGCTTCACGCTCATAATCAAATCTTTCACAATCTTGACATCTTTCTCAGAGAGGTCGCCCTTCTTAATAGTGCCGGTTTCGTAGAACGGCAAATCGAGATGGTGCACATTTTCCGGCTTCACACCCATCCAGTTGCAAGCAGTTTTAGCCTCTGCACGGCGGATGCGACCTTTAAGGAATCTGATTTCAGCCGAATCAACATCACCGGGATGTTTTTGTTTGAGAAATTCCTTTATTTGTTTGGATTTCTCCAGATAAGTTTCAGAGTCAAGTCCGAATTCTTTTTGTATTTGGTCCATTACGAGGATGTAGCGGAACATATCCTCATCGCCCACAGCGATATTGCCGGAAGTTTCATAAGCTACATGCACATCGTGTTTTTGGTCGACAAGACGTTTAAGAGTGCCACCCATAGAGATTACATCGTCATCGGGGTGCGGGCTAAACACAATCACCCTCTTAGGATAAGGATTGGCGCGCTCCGGACGGTCGGTGTCGTCAGCATTAGGCTTACCACCAGGCCAACCAGTGATGGTGTGTTGTATATCGTTAAACACCTTGATGTTTACATTGTATGCCGAGCCATACTGAGCGGCAAGCTCGTTAAGTCCATGCTCGTTGAAGTCATTGTTGGTGAGCTTCAAGATAGGCTTGCCGGTTTGCTCACATAGCCAAGCAATGGCGCGACGTATGAGTTTGTTGTTCCATTCGCAAGAAGTGACAAGCCACGGATGGCAAATACGAGTGAGCGACTCTGCAGCCGAAAGGTCAACAATGATTTTTGCATTGCGATGCATTTGGAGGAACGACGACGGGACAGTTTCCGAAGCTTTGTCTTCCACCGTAGCCTTCACAATCTTCGATTGATTTTCGCCCCATGCCATACAAATCACTTTCTTAGCAGAAAGGATGTTACCTACACCGAGAGTAACAGCGGTAGTAGGAGCCGTCTCAAGGTCATAAGAGCTGGAAACGCTACGACGCGTTACAGGGTCGATGAGAGTGAGACGACAGCCGGATGTCATCGAAGACCCCGGACAGTTGAGAGCGATATTTCCGGCAGTACCAACCTCGCAAAGCACGAGATCCAAACCGCCACAAGCGTCAATTTCAGCTTCATATTCGCGACAAGCTTCAAGCAGATCGCTTTTTTCTATTTCTTGATTAAACGAATGGACATTTTCAGCCTTAATATTCACCTTACTGAGGAAGAACATATCCAAGCGGTCCAAAGTACTGGGATTGCCCTTGATGGTGGGATAAAACTCAAACAAATTAAAAACAACCACCTTTGAAAAGTCGACTTCTTCAGCTTCATTACGGCGGATAAGCTCCGCATATACCGGCAACACACTATTACCTGAGCCGAGCGCAATCACGCACTTGCCTTTTTGCTCTACACTCTTCTCAATTGTTTCAACCACCGCATTGGCAATCTTTGCCACGCCTTCATCGATGGTTTCGTAAATTTGTGTAAACACTTTCTCTTCACGGCAAAGAGAGGCAAACTCAATCTTGTTGTCGGGAGCATAATACCTTTTCGGGATAAGGTCTAATTTGATTTGTGAGCTTAGGTTCGTTTTCATTTTTGGTTTTACCTTTTAGGTTGACGCAAAGGTATGCAACAATTCAATAATTTCAAACAATTTTCAATTCATTTAACTTTTAATATCTTATTTTTAATATTCTACTCGTTTTTAATAGAAAAAAATTCGGATTTGCTCAAAAAAATACCTACATTTGCGGAAAATTTTTACCTAACAAATAACAACAATTATGCGACTAATTATCGAACCGGATTACGCAAATGTATCTGAATGGGCAGCAAACTATGTTGCATCAAGAATTAATGCAGCCAACCCTACTGCTGAAAAGCCTTTTGTGTTGGGATGCCCGACCGGAAGTTCTCCGCTTGGGATGTACAAGAAACTCATTGAGCTGAACAAGGCGGGGAAAGTGTCGTTTGAGCATGTGGTGACCTTCAACATGGATGAATACTGTGGTCTTCCCGAAGAACATCCCGAAAGCTATCACTCTTTTATGTGGAACAACTTCTTCAGCCACATAAATATTAAAAAGGAGAATGTAAATATCCTTAACGGCAATGCCGATGATTTGGAAGCCGAGTGTCGTCGTTATGAAGAAAAGATAGCATCCTATGGAGGCATCGACCTTTTTATGGGAGGCATAGGCCCCGACGGACATATTGCCTTCAATGAACCGGGCTCTTCATTGACCTCTCGCACACGCCAAAAGACTCTCACTCTCGACACCAAGATAGCCAACTCACGCTTCTTTGAAGGCGACATCAACAAAGTGCCTTCCACAGCGTTAACAGTGGGCGTGGGTACCGTAATGTCAGCCAAGAGCGTGATGATTATCGTAAACGGATACAACAAAGCGCGCGCATTGCAACACGGTGTAGAAGGCGGCATCTCACAAATGTGGACCATCTCAGCGCTCCAACTTCATGAGAAAGCAATCATTGTGGCTGACGAAGCGGCAACGATGGAGCTGAAAGTGGGCACATACAAATACTTCAAAGATATTGAAAGCGCAAATCTTGACCCGGCATCACTACTAAAATAATACTTAACAACAGTACAAACCAACAAGAAACTGCGGCTCATTACGAACCGCAGTTTCTTATTTATTTGTTTGTCTGAAATATTATAAATCCGTTTAATCTTCAATAACCCTGCAAGCACCGATATAGCGATTGGCATAATATGCCTCGGTCGACTTGCTCACAATCACGCCACTCGAGCAAGAGCTGTGGATAAACTCAAAACCACCGAGGTCGTCCACCGAAGTAACGATACCCACATGTCCTACGGTTTTCGACTTACGCGAACCGGAGAAAAACACGAGGTCACCCACCCTCAAATCCGATGTTTTCTCAACAAGATTATCACCCTTAAGAGTAGCAAACTGCGAACGAGATGAGTGAGGAAGCACAATGTCGTGATTACTATAAATAAAAGAGGTAAACCCTGAGCAGTCAAAGCCACGCTTAGGACTCATACCTCCCGAGCGATAGCGAGTGCCCAAATATTTCTTAGCACATTCCACAACCTTATCGCCTGTGAGCACACTTTCATTGGCACGCTCT
>SFVH01000025.1 GCA_004561555.1 bacterium | reverse complement strand
GGTGGGAATGCAGATGGTAACTGAGTTTGGCGGTACGGCAACCACATATAGCAATGGAAAGTTGTAAAAGTAGATGCTTATGATGTGGGATTTAAAGATTTGATAAAGGCGTTTTTCCCGAAAGACGGTGGCGATAATCCCGGAGATGCCAGCTATTACTATGGTAACACCCTCGGCTCGTGGGATTTCGTGGCACGCTATCGTTTCAGCAACAAAGCCGAACTTAAAGCTTATGTTCAAAAGCCGTTTGAAGACGGCTCCGGTATAGGTTGGTTGAATGGTTTTGACGGCATTTGGGGGTTGGAATATGTTGCTCCGAAGAAGAGTGTAGTCAATGGTGCTGTGGTAGAGATGATACTCACCACTAATCAGAGCGGACCCCTTCATTGGGCACCGCACGACAACCCCGGCACATATTATTTGGTGCAAGCCACAGGTGGCGAGCGACGACTATTATAACAACTTCCGTTGCAATTCATATATGAATTATGGCATGTCGCAAGGCACTCCTTTCGTTCCTTCAATAATCTACAATCGTAAAGGTGATGTCAATGTGATAGACAATCGTCTGCGCGGTTTCCATATAGGCGTTGCCGGTAATATATTGAAAAATCTTGATTATCGTATGCTTGTGAGTTATCGCAAGTCGTATGGCACATGGGGTCAACCGCGATTGAAAACGGCAGAAAATACCTCGTTTATGCTTGAAGGGACTTACAGTTTCACTAAAGTCAAAGGACTTTCTTTGAAAGGACAAGTGGCATTTGATAAGGGTAAACTCCTGGGTGGCGATAATTTCGGGGTGTTGTTGAGTGTGAATTACAAAGGAGTATTAAGTATTTTTGATAGATAAAAAGATGAAGAAAATATTATACAGCCTGTGTGTGGTGTCTTTGCTATTGTCAATCACCGGATGTACCCAAAATAATGGAAACATCGGCAATTGGTTCGGTCAATGGCGCATGGATAGCTATAAAGTCAACGGCGAGGTGCAAGAAGATTATCAAGGGAATATCTTTTTCTGCTTTCAGTCGGCGGTTTTTGCATATAAATACTCAAAGCCGGATGGCGATTATTCAAGTTCATACTTGGGAAAATGGGAAGAATGGGAAGAGAAGGATGGCAACCTGCTTGTTATCATATTTAATACTGATGAAAGTAATGTGCCCCCCAATAATCCATTCGGTTTTAAGGCCGGCAATGTGTTGAAGGTGGTTCACAATGGTGGAAATGAGAAGACCCTTACGTATGAGGATGAGGAGGGTAACAAATATGAAATGCATTTTGTGGCTTGGTAGAATAAATAGTAAAACTTAAAAATATAGATAATTGCGATGAATTTCGTTGAAGAATTAAAATGGCGCGGCATGATTCACGACATGATGCCGGGTACGGAAGAACAACTTGAGAAAGAAATGACGACGGCTTATGTAGGCATCGACCCTACAGCCGACTCTTTGCATATTGGTCATCTTGTGAGTGTGATGATACTCCGCCACTTCCAACGTTGCGGTCATAAGCCGTTGGCTCTTATTGGTGGTGCTACCGGTATGATAGGCGACCCTTCGGGTAAATCTGCCGAGCGCAATTTGCTTACAGAGGAAGTGTTGCGTCATAATCAAGAGTGCATCAAAAAGCAATTGTCGAAATTTCTTGATTTCGACAGTGATGCTCCAAATGCCGCCGAGTTGGTAAATAACTATGATTGGATGAAAGAATTTTCATTTCTTGACTTCGCTCGCGAAATCGGCAAGCATATCACCGTCAACTATATGATGGCGAAAGATTCTGTTAAGCGCCGTCTAAACGGTGAAGCCCGCGATGGATTGTCGTTTACCGAGTTTACTTATCAACTGCTCCAGGGTTATGACTTTCTACATCTCTATGAAACCAAAAACTGTAAACTTCAGATGGGAGGAAGTGACCAGTGGGGTAATATAACTACCGGTACCGAACTTATCCGTCGTAAGAATGGCGGAGATGCATTTGCCCTCACTTGTCCCCTTATTACTAAGGCTGATGGCGGCAAATTTGGCAAAACGGAGTCGGGCAACGTATGGCTCGATCCACGCTATACCTCTCCATATAAATTCTATCAATTTTGGCTCAATGTGAGCGATGAAGATGCACAGCGTTACATAAAAATCTTCACATTCCTTGGCAAGGAAGAGATTGAAGCTCTTGTTGCCGAGCACTCCTCCGCTCCCCACTTGCGTCTGCTCCAAAAACGCCTTGCCAAAGAAATCACCATTATGGTGCACTCCGAAGCCGATTATCAAGCAGCGGTAGATGCCTCTAACATCCTTTTTGGGAATGCCACAGCCGAGGCATTGCATCGTCTGGATGAAGACACATTCCTCTCGGTGTTTGAAGGCGTTCCGCAGTTTGAGGTGAGTCGCGACATTTTGTCTCAAGGAGTGAAGGCTGTTGACCTTTTTGCAGAGCATACCAAGATTTTCTCTTCAAAAGGGGAGATGCGTAAGCTCACTCAAGGTGGAGGCGTGTCGATGAATAAAGAAAAACTTGCCGCTTTTGATAAGGAAATCACGTCAACAGATCTCCTTAATGATAAATATCTGCTTGTGCAACGCGGAAAGAAGAACTATTTCCTTATTGTAGCAAAATAACATTTTGCTAAATATCATTGCTTGACGATGCCCATTTTGCTATTCTGCAGGATGGGCATTGCTATTATTTATTATAGCTCCTTATGAATGTTGATGTGATAATTTGATACTTGTCGTGTCGTGATTGTAATGCGTTAATTTTCAATTAGATATATTTGAAAATCTATTAATTGTGAAAAATCCGTTAGTGATATGTTAAATTTTAACATATCATTATTAGGATTAAGCATCTTACTTCAACTTCCATAACTCGAAAGATTTTCGCTGAAAACTTATTGTTTGCTTGAAAATAGTTACAAAAATGACGACAAAAAATGGTTGATTCTTAGTTTGATTGTGGTCATTGATTTCTTTTTTTCTGCCATTTCGGCGAAAATAATTATTTATATGTGTCGAGTTAAATTGCGTTAATTCTTTCTATATGTCTGATTTACAGGAGGGTTATAAGGTAGTGATGTGGGGTGGAGCACTTTAACGAAATAAGAGAATTAGTACACATTTTATAGATAAAAATTGTATTCGTTTACTTGTATGAGTGAAAAAAAGGTTGTAACTTAGCAAAGTGTTACCGAAAGGCTGATTTAACAGCAAAAATGATATTTGTTAGACAAACCGGTTATTAGAGCCGGTGCAGGTTTTATATGTATTTATGCTCGCTAATCTTAATTTTCGGAGGTATTTTAACAAAAGAGTTAGATGCGGTTGCTTATAATTTGTAAGTTGTCCACATTGTTATAAGAAAGAAAGTTTATTGTGTGTTTTATATAATTGTTAAAAATTTATGAGACTAAGAAAATTTGTCATTTTGGCAACAATGTTGTTGATAGGCATGTCGGCATATGCCGATGTGAAGATTAGCGGCGTTGTGCTTGAAGCCGAGACAAACGAGCCCATTATTGGTGCTTCGGTCATTGAAAAAGGACATCCGTCCAACGGTACTGCAACCGACTTTGACGGTAACTTTGTTATGACGGTAACATCGGCAGATTCAAAAATTGTTGTTTCCTCCGTGGGAATGGAGTCGAAAGAACTAAAAGTATCTACCTCGCCAATGAAAATTGTACTTTCAACACATGGCAAGATGCTTCAAGACGTTGTTGTGACCGGTATGTCGAAGGTCGACAAGCGATTATTCACCGGTGCTACTACCTCAATCGATGCAGATAAGGCTCGCCTTGATGGTGTTGCCGACATCTCTCGCTCTTTGGAAGGTCGTTCGGCAGGTGTGTCAGTACAAAACGTATCCGGTACTTTCGGTACTGCTCCGAAAATTCGTGTGCGTGGTGCTACATCAATTTATGGCGCGTCAAAGCCTTTGTGGGTTGTTGACGGTGTGGTTATGGAAGATGCGGTTGAAGTGTCGAGTGATGACCTTACTTCCGGTGATGCCGTAACCCTTATTTCTTCAGCGATTGCCGGTCTTAACTCTGACGACATCGAGAATTTCCAAATCCTTAAGGACGGTTCTGCAACGTCAATCTATGGTGCACGCGCTATGGCAGGTGTGATTGTCGTAACCACTAAGAAAGGTAAGAGCGGCACAACTCGCATCAGCTATACCGGCGAACTTACCACTCGTTTGAAACCTCACTATAGCGAATTTAATATCAGCAACTCACAAGACCAAATGGGTATCTATAAGGAAATGGAGAGCAAAGGTCTGTTGTCGTTTACAGCGCTTTCTCAATCAGCCACTTACGGTACTTACGGTAAAATGTATGAGTTGATTGATTCATACAAAAACGGTGGTTATGGTATTGCAAACACCCCCAATGCTCGCAACGAATATCTTCGCGAACAAGAATTTCGCAACACCGACTGGTTTGACTTGTTGTTTAGCAACGCAGTGCTTCAAAACCACTCAGTAAGTATTTCCGGTGGTACTGATAAGGGCAACTTCTATACTTCGCTCTCTATTATGAACGACCCGGGATGGACGATACAAAGCAAGGTGCGTCGTTACACTTTCAATGCTAATGCCGCTTATCAGATTTCTCCGACAGTGCGTGTGAGCATTCTCACCAGCGACTCTTATCGTAGCCAACGTGCTCCCGGTACTCTTAGCTCCAACGTGGACGTGGTTAGCGGTGAGGTGAAGCGCGACTTCGACATCAACCCTTATAGCTATGCTATCAATGCCTCTCGCGCTCTTGACCCATATGCCACTTATCGTCGCAACTACTGTGGCTTTAACATCTTCAATGAGTTGGACAACAACTATATTGACATTGGTGTTACCGACCTCAAATTCCAAGCCGAATTAAACTGGAAGCCGTTTAAAGGATTGGAAATCAATGCTCTCGGTGCTTATCGCCATCAAGAGTCGGTCACCGAGCACTTTG
The DNA here is from genome assembly GCA_004561555.1 of bacterium. Lineage (GTDB taxonomy): Bacteria > Bacteroidota > Bacteroidia > Bacteroidales > Muribaculaceae > Limisoma. Next base: position 19,410 of record SFVH01000025.1, on the reverse strand, counting down.
TGAAAGACAATTCTAACCAAGCGAATGCTTATCGTGCAGGTATCGACCCGGAAGATGCGCTTATTCGCGACTCCAACCCTTACCTTTACACCGACCCTGACGACCCCAATGCGTTGCCACAGACAGTGATGAAGGAAGGCGGTATCTATTACAACAATAGTTATTCGGTGTCGCAATACGACTTCCGTGGCACTGCAACCTACAACAAAACGTGGGATAATACCCATATTTTCAACATTATGGCAGGTCTTGAGGTAAGCTCTACCGAACGCCGCCAGATTGCGTGGGAAGGCTGGGGATTCGTATACGATAACGGTGGCATCCCATCACTCGACTACAATATGTTTAAGCAACAAATCGAGGAGGGTCACACCTACTACGGCATCATTCCATCATGGCGTCGCAGCTTCGCTTCGTTTGCCAATGCCACATATTCTTACCGCGGACGTTACGTTATCAATGGTACAATACGTTATGAAGGTACCAACAAGCTTGGTAAGGCTCGTAGCTCTCGCTGGTTGCCCACATGGAACATATCCGGCGCTTGGAATGCTCATGAGGAAGATTTCTTCAGAAACAATGTTGACCCGAAGATTCTCTCTCACGCCACCGCTCGCGTAAGCTATTCTCTTACTGCTGATAGCGGACCTGCTTCGATTTCCAATGCCACTCCTATCTATGAGTCGGCTACTGCGTGGCGTCCTAATGCTACCGACCAAGAAATCGCACTTCAGCTCACCACTCTCGGCAACTCCGAGTTGACCTATGAGAAGAAGCATGAGTTTAACTTCGGTTTCGACTTCGGTTTCCTCAACAACCGCATCAATGCAAGTGCCGATATCTATTGGCGTAACAACTACGACCTTATCGGTTTGGCTTACACAGCCGGTGTGGGTGGTGAATCAGCAAAATATGCCAATGTAGCATCAATGAAGTCTAACGGTGCGGAGGTGACAATCTCTACCAAAAACATCGATACAAAGGATTTCTCTTGGACCACCGACTTGACATTCTCCAAGACTCGCACCGAAATCACAGAGCTTGAGTCGCTCACTCGTAACATCTACTTGGTGCAAGGTGCCGGTTATGCTCTTGAAGGTTACCCGGTGCGTGCCCTCTTCTCTTATCAATTTGACGGACTTACCCAAGAGGGTTTGCCCACAGTGATTAACGAATCCGGTGTGCGTACGGTGAATGACATCGACTTCCAAAGCTTCGATGCTTCTCACCTTGTATATGAAGGACCTACCGACCCGACAATCACCGGTGGTTTCGGTAACACTTTGAATTGGAAGGGTTTCCGTCTCAACTTGTTTATCACTTATTCTTTCGGAAACAAACTCCGTCTTGACCCGATATTCTCAAGCACCTACAGCGATTCGCAAGCATTGCCGAAGGAATTTAAGAACCGTTGGGTTGTGCCGGGAGATGAGAAGTACACCGATATCCCGACTATCGCCAGCGCACGTCAGCGTTCGCAAATCTCTTATTTGAATCGTGCTTACAACGCCTACAACTATTCTACTGTTCGTGTGGCTGATGGCGGCTTCATTCGCTTGAAAGAGGTTTCGCTCACCTACGACCTTCCGAAAGCTTTCTTGGATAAAATTCGCTTCTCTTCTGCAAGCGTGAAATTGCAAGCCACCAACCTTTGCTTGCTTTATGCCGACAAGAAGTTGAATGGTCAAGACCCTGAATTCTTCAATACCGGTGGTGTGGCTACCCCGACACCGAAGCAATTCACGTTCACACTTAGATTTAGTTTGTAATAAATTTAATAAGCAGAAAAAATGAAGAAGACAAATAAATACATATATTTAGGTGTGGTAGGGTTGCTTTCGCTCTGCTCTTGCAACGACTTCCTCGACAAGATGCCCGACAACCGTATCGACCCGTCGACTCCCAAGCAACTTCAATTGATGCTTGTCGATGGTTATTCAGATGCCGACTATGCTTCGATGTGCGAAATCAGCTCTGACAACGTGGTCGACAACCACACTCCTGACGAGAAGGGACAAAGCTATCCCAACTTGCAGTCGTACACTCCTATTCTCGACCAATATTATGCATGGGAAGATGCTAATCTTGATAACCAGCAAGATTCGCCTACTTATGTTTGGTCGGGCTACTATCATGCTATTGCCGTAGCCAACCACGTGCTCGACAAAATTGATGAGGTGCGTGCCAACTATCCGAGCGATGAAGACCAAGCCAAGCTCGATGCCGTATATGGTGAGGCTCTCCTTATCCGTGCTTATCACCATTTCTTGCTCGTCAATCTCTTCTCGATGCAATATGGTGTGAATAGCTCCACCGATATGGGTATCCCTTATTGCACCGAGCCTGAAACTCAAGTGAAGGTGGATTACGACCGTGGTAACGTGGCTCAAGTGTATGAAAACATTGAGAAAGACCTCGTTGAAGGTTTGAAGTATGTCAACGAAGGCTATTACACTCAATTGCGTTTCCACTTCAACCTTGCCGCAGCTAATGCCTTTGCCGCTCGCTTCTATCTTTATAAGCGCGACTATGACAAGGTTGAGGAATATGCCTCTAAGGCTCTTGGCGCCGACCCCTCCAGCAAAACTCGCATTGACTATTGGAAGCAAAACTACACCAGTCTTGGCGCTGATGCCAGTACATTCTATTCTTCATCTTCAGCCAACAACTTCTTGCTTGTGCCGAAGATGGGTATGATATTCTACTATGTATGTAATGGTGGAGCTCGTTATGCCAACAACCGCGAGGCTTCGGTAGCCACTCTTTACGGTTCGGGTCCGGTTTGGGAAAAATATCTTCCGGTGATGATTTCTCGCCTTTATGTTAATGGTAAGCAAGCCTATGGTTTGTGGCCTTCATGGATGTATATGTTCATCGAGTATACCGACAAGGTAGCCGGCATCGGTTATCTTCACCGTATGTGTGCCGAGTTTACCGGCGAAGATGCGTTATTGATGCGTGCCGAAGCTCGTATCTTTAAAGGTAACTTGCCGGGAGCTGTCGAAGACTTGAATACATGGGTACAATCTCACGACACTTCTAACAATATCGACGAGTTGACTGCAGATATCATCACTTCTTACTATCGTCAGCGCACCGTGCAATCCGATAGCCATGACCCGATACCTTATGTGACTCCCGATTTGCATATCGACGAAGTGTGCAACCCGGTAAATCCCGCTTATACCGTGACCGACGAAAAGTTGCCATACTTATGGTGTATGCTTCACTTCCGTCGCATCGAAACCGTATTCTCCGGTATGCGTTGGTTTGACATTAAGCGTTACGGCTTGGAAATCACCCACCGCATCGGTCGCACCGAGAGCCGTACGCTCTCCACTTTCGACCTCCGTAGAGCCTTCCAAGTGCCAACGGAATCGCTTGAAGCCGGTCTTGAGCCTACGCCTCGTGCTGCAGCTCTTTCTTCAGAATCTTCACAAGTAAGATTTGTTGTCGACTAATTTAATCACACCATTAGATTTGATAAAGACTATGAAATTATCAGTTTTTAAATATATGGCTATTGCCGCTGTCTGCGCTTTGAGCGCAGGCATGACGGCTTGTAGCGATGAGCCGGATGCCAAATCGATATTTGTCGATGAAAACGAGCTTAACCCTGCTGCGCCGACCTATCAACTCGACTATTTCTTGGAGAATAATTTCCGCGAGCCTTACAACGTAGCTTTCTATTATAAGATGAAAGACGTGTTGACTAACCGCAACTACAATCTTACTCCCGCAGAATATCAGAAGAGTGTAGATTTGGCTGTGTTGTGTAAATACCTTTGGTTTGACGTTTACCAATCAGTGGTTGAAGATAAAGAGTTTCTTGCCAAGTATGGTCCGCGCATCATCCACCTTATCGGTTCGTCGGCTATCAACGCTGCCAACGGTACGGAATTGCTCGGTACTGCCGAAGGAGGTATTATGATTACCCTCTACAAGGTTAATTATCTTAATCCTACCGACTTCACCACCCTCAACGAATGGTATTTTGAGACGATGCACCACGAGTTTGCTCACGTGCTTCACCAAACCAAGACTTACCCTAAAGAGTTTGACTCGGTATCGGTGGGCTATTATGACGCACTTAACTGGCAAGACCGCTCCAACAAGACAGCAAACATGCTCGGATTTGTTACTCCTTATGCCAGTAGCGAGGCACGCGAAGACTTCGCCGAAACTATCGCTCGCTATATCACTATGACCGATAAGGAGTGGAACACCGTGCTTGCCAACGCTGCGGCTTCTACCGAAACCGCTTTTGATGCTCAAGCAAACATCCTCACGAAGCTCGACATTGCTCGCAACTGGTTCCGCGATTCTTGGGGTATGGATTTGGATGCTCTTCGTGCCGAAGTGCAAAAGCGTCAGAATGAGCTTACTGAACAGAAAATGGCTGAACTTAGAGCTCAAGTGTACGATATCCCGGTGCCCGCCGCTAAATAATCTTACTCCGATAGAGAAATAATTAAAAATTACGACAAATTATGAAGAAAACATTTGCTTATATATTATGTGCATCATTTCTCTTCTCTTTAAACTCCTGCTTTAAAGAGGATGATGAAATCTTCTCCGAGTCGGCGGCTCAACGTCTTAACGCCTTGTCGGAAAACGTCAGCAAGGTGCTTTGCAGCAGTGAAGACGGCTGGGTGATGCAATATTTTGCCAGTGAGGTAGAGCAAGGCTATCCTTTGATTGCTCAATTTGAGAGCAATGGTGCTGTCACTCTTGCAGGCAAAAACTCAGTTTCTACCGGCGGTAAGTATAAAGAAGAATCCTCGGTGTATGAACTGATACAAGACCAATCATTGGTGCTTACGTTTGATACTTACAACTCTATCCTCCACACTTTTTCCGACCCGGGAAGCGATGGTATGGGTCACGAAGGCGACTATGAGTTTCAGTATATGCGTATGAGTGAGAATCAAGACACCATCATTTTTTCCGGTAAAAAGTATGGCTTGAGCATCCGTTTCGTGCGTTTCCCTAAAGGAGCCACCTATAAAGATGATGCCGATGTGGAACACACTGTGGACACGTGGGAATCTTACTTTGATGCTATTGCCGCCAACACCAAACGTCTTTTCAACAGCCTTCTTCCGGACTATCATTTGGTGGCAGGCTCTGAAGAATATTCGGTAAGCGAAATGGGTAATGGTCTGATGGTGTTTGTGCCCGCTGATGCCACCGAGGCGGATATCGATTCGCGCACCTATTATCGCGGTATTATCGTTAACCTTGACGGCTCGATAGCTTTGTCATCGGCATTCACCGGTGAAAATGACACTTTCAGCGTAAAGAATTTTGCCATTGCCGACGACAATAGCTGCTTCCAATGTCTTGACGATGCCAATGTGAAACTGCTTCCGCCTTCGGTCAACGAGTTGCTCAATATGCAGAGCGGTGCTTGGGTTATCAACCCGGAGAAAAGCGATGACGGCTCTTTTGTAAATATTGGTTCGTCACTCTCAGCTTTGATGAATGCCGCAATCGATGGCGCTGCTACCGTGTCGCGTACCATCTCTTATGGTTACGCCTACGATTCGAAGAATAAAAAATATGGCGTTATCGGTATCCTTAAGAAGGGCTCTAACAAGCCGACTAAAGGTTACTTCTACACCGATTTGACCATCGCTGCATCGGGCGACGCTTCTTTGAAATATACAGGCGAAACTGATAAAAATGCAACGAGCTACACCAAATCAGTGCCCGGCTTTAAAGAATTTGCCGATGCTTTGGAAGGCGACTACACTGTGACCATTCCTAATCCGGTGGTCCCCACATCTGTTAAATTTGTGAGCAAGAACGACCCGCAAAAGTGGTTCTTGATGACGTTGTCTTCTCTCTAACAATATTTAGGATTTACCTATTTTGAGCAGATTTGTTGCTTTTTAATAGGTAAATCCTTTAAAAAATTATTTTTTTTCTTTGTTTTGCTTTCATTTGTTAGAATAAATATATATTTTTGCAATATTATTCTCTAAATATTTATAGATATGAAAAAAACTTTACTTTTTACTTTAGCATTGTCAGGCGCACTTGTGTCAAGTGCTGCTATGCCTGATGTTCGTGTAAATCGTCAAGTAGTGCCGGTAGGTGCTACCCCGGTGGCTTACGACATGTCGAATGTAATGGTTAAGAAAGCTGAGATTAAGGCTAATCCCGCATCACTTGTTAAGAAAGCCACTACTAATTTCGCTGAGCTTTCAAAATCTTTTGGAGCTACTTCGCTCGGTGATGTTCACACTTATGCCACTCCAGAAGGTCTTTATTGGCAAAGTATTGCTACTGATGGTTCTGCTTGGGGTATTGGTGTAGGTGTTGTACCCCCATTTAAAACTGTTACCTTTGAAAATATTTCAGCTTCAGAAACTGAATCTTGGAGTTTTTCTATAGGTGACTTGTCTACCGCAGGTGGTGAAAAATTTGTGACTGAGGATCAAAATCTCGAAGTGGAATATGACTATAACTTCTCCACTTTCCCAAAATTGACTACCAAAGACGGTGTGTCTTATCAAAACTGGACTTATTTTAAAGATTCTCAAACCGCTGAAGCAAACTATCTATTTTCAACTGGTTTCACTGAGAGCAGCAAAAACGGTATTAGTTATCCTCTTTCCAACCAACCTTTAGGCGGATTTTGGGGCTTAAAGGCTACTAAAAACGATTACTTGTATTCTTCATTTTTGACTACTGTTGGTTTTAGTGGTTTCGGTGCTTACTACAGCAAACCGTTGGCTCCTTATTATCTTGAAAGCTTGACTGCGTGGATTTCTGGCTTGAATTTTGTTAATGAAGCCGGTGAACTTACTATCCATGTTTATGCAGTCAACGATGATGGCTCTGTGGGCGAGGAACTTGCTCTCGCAGTTGCCACTAAGGATGATGTGTTGGAAACTTATCCTGTAGGTTCTCCTGTCGACTTTAAATTCTATAAAGAAGATGAGCTCGGAGGTCGCGAGCAAGTGGTACTTTACCCTAATACCGCCCTTCTCCTTGTATTTTCCGACTTTACCGATGATGTAACCTTCTCCTGCTTTATGGCTAACTGGCCATGGATGGATGACGAGGTCAATACTTACGTTCCTAATGATATCCATGGTGTTATTGAGATAACTAAAGACGGCTCTAAGAGTTATTTACCCACTCAATTGTTGTACACAGAAGATGGTGCAACCGAATTGTCCGACGTAGACGGCGGTCCTATGATATTATTAAATGCTTCTATGGGTAGCCTTAAGCTTGACCAAACTCAAGTAGTAATCCCGGTTGAAGGCGGTGCTGCTGATGTAAGTGTAGCAGACTCTAATATTAAACTTAACTCTGATTATTTCAGTCTTAACCAAGATGTTCCGGAATGGATTACTATCTCAGCAGCTGGTGATGGACAAACCACTTTGACTTTCACCATCACAGCCGAAGCACTTCCTGAAGGCGAAACCGGTCGTACGGCTTATGTTGATTTCACTACCGTTCTCGGTGGTTCAGCCGTAGTTAAGGTTATTCAAGGCGATGGCGGCTCTGTTGGAGCTATCAAGGCTGATGCCGTTAAGGTATCTGTAGTCAACGGCAACTTCGTAGTGAAGGGTGTTGAAGGCAAGGTGGCTGTTTACAATGCCGCAGGTCAACTCGTTGCCAACACTACTCTCGGCGCTAATGGTGTAATTCCGGCTGCTAATCTTGCCAAGGGTATGTATATCCTCAAATTTGACAACAATAAAGTTGCTCGCGTACTTAAGTAAGATATAAATCTTGTATTGATATTTTTGCCACTCTCCATTTCGGAGGGTGGCTTTTTTTGGTATGGGTATGAAAATTATTTTTGCACACTTTGGATGAAAATGTGTTGCACATAGCAGTCGCAAGTGTGTAATATTCAATATTTTAAGTGATAAATGCAGTGAAAATTTTTTGCGCATAAAATAATTTTTTACCTTTGTTGCGTTCTAATATTACTCCGCATTTTGCGGGACAACAAAAAACAAGATTATGGGACATATCGAAGAAGTAGCAACTCGCTTGAAAGGGTTGCGTGAAGCATTAGGGCTCTCCGTGGCTGAGTTTTGTTTGGCTTGCGGTGTTGCTGAAGCTGATTTTGAAAAATATGAAACCGGAGCAGTCGACATTCCGGTGAGCACTGCCAAACGCATTGCCGACACTTTTGGTGTGGAAATTATGGCTTTGCTCTTTGGCGAAGAGCCGAAAATGAATAGTTATTTTGTGACCCGCAAAGGCTGTGGAGAGGCAGTGGAACGCCGAGAGTGGTATAAATATCAATCATTGGCTTATGGATTCTCCGGTCGTAGGATGGAGCCTTTTTTGGTCACCGTTCATCCCAAAGACGAGGCTGAAGTGCATCTAAGCAGCCACGATGGTCAAGAGCTTAACTATGTAGAGTCGGGAGTTATGGAATTGCATATCGAAGGCAAGATTATCCGATTAAATGCCGGCGACACCATTATGTTTGATGCTCGTCGCCCTCATGGTATGAAAGCCATCGGTGAGGAGCTTTTGAAATTTATTGCAATTATTATTTAACGAAGATTATGTTAGAAAGATTTCTTGATAAGACGAAGTTCGATACCTATGAGGATTTTATGGCGAACTTCCATGTAAATGTCCCGGCACACTTTAATTTCGGCTATGATGTGGTTGACGAATGGGCACGCACCAATCCCGACAAGCCGGCTTTACTCTGGACTAATGAAGAGGGTGAGAAAATACAATTCACCTTTGCCGACATCAAGCGCGAGAGCGATAAGGCAGCATCGTTTTTCACTTCTCAAGGCATCGGTCGCGGAGATATGGTGATGCTCATCTTGAAGCGTCGCTACCAATTTTGGTTTTCAATTATCGCTTTGCATAAAATCGGTGCCACCACCATTCCTGCTACCCACCTACTCACCGCTAAAGACATCGTGTACCGCTGCAATAGGGCCGATATTAAAGCCATTGTTGCCGTGGGCGACGACGTAGTGCTTAAGCACGTCGACGACGCACTCCCGAAGTGTCCGTCGCTGAAATTGCGCATTTCCACCGGACCGAGTCTTCCCGAGGGTTGGATTGATTTCAATAAAGGATGCGACGACGCCACACCGTTTGTTCGCCCTGCAGTGGCAAACGAAAACGACGACATCTCCTTGATGTATTTCACTTCAGGCACCACAGGCGAGCCAAAGATGGTGGCACACGACTTCACATATCCTCTCGGACATATCATCACCGGCTCTTATTGGCACAATCTTCATGAAGATAGCCTTCACCTCACCCTCGCCGATACCGGTTGGGGCAAAGCCGTGTGGGGCAAACTTTATGGTCAATGGATTGCCGGAGCTAATGTGTTTGTCTACGACTTTGAGAAATTCAAGCCTGCCGATGTGCTGGAGATGTTTCAAGACTATAAGATTACCTCATTTTGCGCTCCACCCACAGTGTTCCGCTTCCTCATCCACGAAGATTTGTCTAAATATGATATCTCCTCGCTGAAATACTGCACCATTGCCGGCGAAGCCCTCAATCCGAGCGTCTACGACGAATGGAAACGCCTCACGGGCATTAAACTCATGGAAGGCTTTGGGCAAACCGAAACCACTCTGACCATTGCCACCTATCCTTGGCTTGAGCCAAAGCCCGGCTCGATGGGTAAGAAAGGTCCGGAATACGACATCGACCTCCTTACCTCCGATGGCCGTTGGGCTGAAGACGGCGAGCAGGGAGAAATCGTGGTGCGCACAAAAGGAAAACGCCCATTAGGACTGTTTAAAGAATACTATCGCGATGCCGAACTGACCCATGAAGCGTGGCACGACGACATCTATCACACAGGCGACGTGGCGTGGAGAGATGAAGACGGCTACTTCTGGTTTATCGGGCGTAAGGACGACGTAATCAAATCGTCGGGCTATCGTATCGGTCCGTTTGAGGTGGAGAGTGCGCTGATGACACATCCTGCCGTTGTGGAGTGTGCAATCACCGGTGTGCCCGACGAGATACGCGGACAGGTGGTGAAAGCAACGATTGTGCTTGCCGCCGACTATAAAGACAAGGCGGGTGAAGAGCTTATTAAGGAAATTCAAGACCATGTGAAGCGCACCACGGCGCCCTACAAGTATCCGCGTGTGGTGGAGTTTGTCGACGAATTGCCGAAAACTATTAGTGGCAAAATCCGTCGTGTGGAAATCCGCGACAAGAAATAGGAATATTCATATAATATAAATCGGGGTTACATTCAGAAAGAGTGTAACCCCGATTTGGTTGTTATACAGTCTTTAACCTCAATCGGTCATTAGAACGTTATTATCATCATAAAGGTCCTAATAACCGTTTTGGATTTAAGCATTGATGCTCTCAATAAGAGCTCGTTCCGCCTCTTTAGCTTTTTCCAGCTCGTCGTTCATCCCGTTAATCACCTTTTCAAAATCACCGAGGTCGTTGTCTTTAAGATACTCTTCCACGGCATCGCTGTCGGTGTCTTTAGCTTTATTGAAGCAGTCAAGAGCGCGAGAGATATAGTCTGCCAAATAAGTGGCATCATTACGTCCTTGCATTTCTTGCTCGGCAAGATATTTATATGCCACGGAGAGTTGCACAAGCTCTTTGGCGGTATATTCCGCCTTATCCATATAAAGCTCGTCGGCCGACTTGGCAAGTTCCTCCACCTTATTGTTTTTGATAAGGTCATTGAGTTTGTTAAATTTCTCATCGTTCTCCGATGAGCAAGCCATAAGCAGCACAACTGCCATAAGGCTGATAATAGAAATAATCTTCTTCATTTTAAGAAATATGTTTACTTATTTTAGAAATTCATTGACTCGCTCACAGCATTGCGATAGTCGCTTAAATGCGCCTTGTAATCAGCAATGATGGCATCCATATTGTAGCCCGCACTGCGGTAGCGATTGGCTGCGGCATCGGCATCTTTAGCGACTGCCGACTTGTGGCAATCTATAGCCTTCAGCACATAGTCGTAGCGCGACACGGCATCTGTGGCTCGCTGAGTGAGTTGATGGTAGGTGATGGTAAGGTCGGCAAGATTTTGTGCTGTGCAATCGGTTTTGCGGGCATACACCTCTGTGGCTCGGTCTTCTGCATCATCAACATCTCCGGCGCGCAATGCGTCGGCAATCTCCCTGCATTTGTCGTCGAGCACTCCGGCATTGATTGTCATTGCGCTAATAATGGTGAGCAAAATAATGCTTAATAATCGTCTCATATCTCTGATAATTTTTTCCAAAGGTAATAAATATTTTTTATTAACAATCTAAGAAAAAATGCCATTGTGTCGTGGCATAATGTTTTCGACTGTAGATTAATTCTATCAATGTGTTAATTGTTTAAATCTTTATGTTAAAAATGGCGACTTCTATAACAAATATTATTACATTTGTCGCAACTATTAATCGTATGTTATTGTATGAAATTAAGTCTTAAATTATCATTATGGCTGTGCATGTTGCTCGGATGTGTCTTCCCCACTTGCGCAGAAGAAACTTATCGGTCGGTGGTAGTGACCACTGCTTCGGGGAACGTGATAAAATTTGACCTTTCCGGGGGAGTCAATGTGGCTTTTTCAGATACTGAGGTAATAATCACGTCTGATAATAGCGAAGTGAAGTTGCCTGTCACTGATTTCGCTCGTTTTGATTTCAGCGATGATGCTTCTGTCAACGATAAAACCATACAAAGTGTTACGGTTATCGTAGGCAACGACTTTATCAACCTTTCCGGATTGCCGGGTCGCTCACTTGTGCAACTTTTCACACTCAACGGTATCTCTGTTGCCAACATTACCGCAGACGATTCGGGGAGCGCATCCATCCGTAGTCTCTCTAAAGGCATTTATATCTTAAAAACTCAATTATCAACCATAAAAGTAATACTGAAATGATGAAATATCTCGCATCAATACTTCTTGCTTTCACGGCAATCACGATGGCTCAGGCTCAAAAAGTGGTAATCTATCCGAAATCGGGCGATGCTGTGACCTATAATATGTCAGACCTTGACCATCTGGAATTTATTCCGGCAGATGATGCCGACAATCCGGTGGATAAAGATGTTATTGTCAAAGAATTGTGGTGCAATAGGGGAGAGCTGAAAATTTTCGGAAAGATGTATCGTCCCGCAGGTGTTGCCGATACTCAGAAGTTGCCTGCCGTGATACTTTCCCACAGTGCAAATCTAAATGCCGATGCAATGAATGTTTATGCCACCGCTATCGCTAAAGCCGGATTTTGCGCCTATGCGTTCGACTTTTGCGGCGCTTGCGACGAAAGCCGTAGCGATGGTAACACCGCCGATATGACGCCCTTCACGGAAGTCGACGACCTCAAAGCGGTGATTGCGGCAATGAAAGCCAACGATGGGGTTGATGCCTCAAAGATTTGCCTTCTCGGCTCGTCGCTCGGTGGACTCGTCTCTGCATTGACCGCTGAAGATGCCTCCCTCGGCATTGCCGGGCTGATTCTTTTCTATCCGGCATTCAATATTCCCGAATTGGTGGCTATGATGGATAAATTCGGTGATATGGGTGGAGGTTTTGGCGATTTGGGAGGTTTTGGCATGAGCTATAGCGAAGCATTTTGCAACTCTATGCGTAACTATGACGTTTATGCAAATATCGGTACATTCGCCCATAAAGTGCTCATCTTGCACGGCTCTAACGATATGATTGTGAAAATCTCATATTCCGAGCAAGCTGTAGACACCTATCCCGATGCAACCCTTATTACTATCGACGGAGCTAACCACGGCTTCAATGCCGACAATTTGGGTAGTTTCGGCTCGATGATGGGAGGAACTGCCGACTACGACTCACAAGTAATCCCCCACGTCATTTCCTACCTTGACAGCTATCTCCGGTAGCCCTTAGAGCGCACCTTTGGTTGAGGGGAGGGTATAGCGTAACACATTGCGCTGTGCCGCCGCTTTCAGTGCGCGAGCCAGCGCCTTGAAGATGCCTTCGATTTTGTGGTGCTCGTTGTTGCCTTCGGCATGGATGTAGAGATTCATTGCAGCGGCATCGCTGAGACTTTTGAAGAAGTGGAGAAACATTTCCGTGGGCATCTCGCCGATGCGTTCACGCTTAAATGCGGCTTCCCACACCAGCCAAGGGCGTCCGCCAAAGTCGAGAGCCACGGTGCAGTTGCAGTCGTCCATAGGGAGTACAAAGCCATAGCGTTCGATGCCTCGTTTGTCGCCGAGAGCCTGCTTTAGTGCTTGTCCGAGGGCGAGCGCCGTGTCTTCAATGGTGTGGTGCTCGTCGACGTAGAGGTCGCCTTTCACTGCTATGTCGAGGTCGAAGCCACTGTGTCGTCCTATTTGTTCAAGCATATGGTCGAAAAATCCCAATCCGGTGGAGATATTACATTTGCCCCAACCGTCAAGGTTTAGTCGCACTCGGATGTCTGTTTCCGATGTGGTACGCACCACTGTTGCCTCACGACTCCCCGCTCTGAGAAATTCCGTGATTGTCGCCCACGAGTCAGTGATTAATGCGCACACGTCGGTGAGTCCGGCTTCTGTCACCATCTTTTCGCCTTTCTCGCGGTCGCATAGGAGAATGCCCTTAGCCCCGAGATTTTTGGCAAGCATAATGTCAGTGAGGCGGTCGCCTATCACAAACGAGCCGCCAAGGTCGTAGTCGCCGTTGAGATATTCGCCGAGGAGCGCAGTGCCGGGTTTGCGTGTGGGCTTGTGTTCGTGCTCGAAGGTGCGGTCGATGATGATGTCGTCAAATGTCACGCCTTCGCCTTCAAAAGCCCGAAGCATCTTGTTGTGTGCCGGCCAAAATGTATCTTCCGGAAACGACGATGTGCCCAACCCGTCTTGATTGGTGACCATCACAAGGCGAAAATCCAATGTCGAGGCGATAAAATTCATCGCCTTAAACACTCCCGGCACAAATTCCAGTTTTTCAAGCGAGTCGAGCTGATAGTCGACGGGAGGCTCTACTACAAGTGTCCCGTCGCGGTCGATAAAGAGTATGCGAGGTTTATTTTCCATAGTTAGATAAAGCGTTAATCAGATTGGTGTTTTCTTCTGCCGTGCCTACGGTGAAGCGGATGCAGCCCTTGCACAGCGGCACATTGTTGCGGTTTCTCACCACTATGCCGCGGTTGCATAGATAGTTGTAGATGCCATCGGCATCGGTCACCCGTGCCAATAGGAAGTTGGCATCGGAGGGAAAGATTTTTTCTACTATCGGCAATGCTGCAAGCTGTTCTGCCATAGCTTGGCGTTGTTGAATGGTGACATCCACCCATGTTTGCACTTCGCTGTTGCGGTTGAGCATTTCGAGCGCATAGTTTTGTGTGAGCAGATTGATGTTGTAGGGATATTTCACTTTATTAAAGATTGCGATTATTTGCGGCGACGCAAATGCTATGCCCAAACGGATAGAGGCGCTACCCCATGCTTTCGACATCGTTTGCAACACAATCAGGTTAGGATATTTGTAGAGCAGTCCCACCATCGACCCTTTGTCGGAGAAGTCGATATATGCCTCGTCGACTACAACGATTCCGGCAAATCCGGCGCAGATGGCTTCGATGCTGTTGCGAGAGAACGCATTGCCGGTGGGATTGTTGGGCGAACAAATCCACACCACTTTTGTGTGTTGGTCCACTTTCTCGAATATCGCTTGGATATCGATGTCGAAATCTTCAGTGAGCATTGCTTTGCGATATGCCACATCATTGATGTCGGCACACACTTCATACATCCCGTAGCTGGGGGCGATAGCCACCACATTGTCAATGCCGGGATTGCAAAACACGCGATACACCGTGTCGATACATTCGTCGCTACCCACCCCTAAAAACATTTGCTCAGGCACTGCTCCGCGCATCCCCGCCAATTTTGCTTTCACTTTGCTCTGCAAAGGGTCGGGGTAGCGGTTGTAGGGATTGTTGTAGGGACTCTCGTTGGCGTCAAGCCACACCGATGCTTCTCCGCTAAACTCGTCGCGTGCGCAACTGTAGGGCTTCAGTTGCCATATGTTTTCTCTCACTATTTTCTCCAGATTCATAGCCGTTTGTTATAGTTGTTTTACATATTCCATTCTCACCGTTGCCGCCAGGCGGTGTGCCATCAAGTCTTCGCCTTCGGCGAGGGTGGCTATCGTCTGTCCGAGATTGGCTATGCCGTCGGCAGTGATTGTTTGGAAGGTGATTTTTTTTGTGAAGCTGTCGATGTTCACGCCGCTGAATGCTTTAGCATAACCGCTTGTGGGGAGGGTATGGTTGGTGCCCGACGCATAGTCGCCGGCGCTTTCGCAAGCATAATTACCCAAAAATACGCTCCCTGCATTCTCCACCTTTTCGGCAAGGTCATTACAGTGGCGATGAGCGATGATGAGATGCTCCGGCGCATATTCGTTGGCAAATGCCATCATCTCGTCGTCATTGCGAAGGATGATGATGCGGCTTTTGCTTAGCGACGAGGCTATCATTTCTTGGCGAGGAAGCGTAGAGAGAAGTCGCTCAATCTCTACTTTTACCTCCGAAGCAAATGACTCGTCGGTGGTGAGGAGCACCGATTGGCTGTCCGGCCCATGTTCGGATTGCGACAAAAAGTCGGCGGCAACAAAGGTGGCGTTCGCACTATTGTCGGCAATAATCATCACTTCCGAGGGTCCGGCAGGCATATCGATGGCTACACCTTTGGCACTCACTTGCTGCTTGGCTTCCATCACAAAGCGGTTGCCCGGACCGAATATTTTATTCACTTTTTTCACTGTCGCCGTGCCAATAGCCATTGCCGCTATGGCTTGAGCCCCTCCTGTTTTATACACTTCGGTCACTCCCGTAAGCCGTGCGGCATAGAGTATTGCCGGATGGATTTTGCCGTCTTTGCCTGCCGGCGAACACATCGCTATCCTACGGCATCCTGCAATTTTTGCCGGGATGGCAAGCATCAGAACGGTGCTATAGAGAGGTGAATTGCCTCCGGGAATATATAAGCCGACATCGCTGATTGCCACTGCCTTTTGGCGGCACACGATGCCGGGCATTGTCTCCACTTCGATGGGCTGCATCAGTTGCGCGCGGTGGAAGCGGTGGATGTTGGCTGCCGCCACGTTAAGCGATTGCTTCAGGCTCTCGCTCACCATCGCTTCGGCTTCTTCAAATTCCGCCTCGCTCACTCTTATGTCGCTCAATTGAGGACATCCAAATCGACGCTCCATTTCGAGCACGGCATCATCACCACGCTCTGCCACATCCGAAATAATGCGGCTCACGATGTCGCTCACCTGCGAGGTGTCGGAGATGCCTCGTTGCTGAAGCCTCTGCCATTCGGCTCGTTGCGGACGGTTGTAACTGTTGAGTTCCATTGCTTAAAGTATCATTTTTTCGATGTCGAGCACTAAGATGCCTTCTGCGCCTGCCGTTTTCAAGCGATTGATGATTTCCCAGAAAAATTTCTCTTCAAGTACGGTGTGAATGCTACACCAATCTTTGTCGGCCAATGGCAATACCGTAGGACTTTTTATGCCGGGAAGTATCTCAAGCACTGTCGCAAGTTGCTCTCGCGGCACATTCATCAAGATATATTTCTTGCTCGATGCCGCCTTAACGGCATCAATGCGAAACAGCAATTCTTCAAGCACTTCGCGCTTTTCTTCATCAAGCTCTTTGCCTCCGATAAGCACCGCCTCCGACTCAATCACTTTTTCCACTTCGGTGAGGTTATTGCTTATCAATGTGCTCCCCGACGATACAATGTCGAAGATGGCATCGGCAAGCCCGATGCTCGGCGCTATTTCCACAGAGCCGGAGATTTCGTGAAGCTCGGCGTTGATGCCGTTGTCAGCAAAAAATTTGCGAAGGATTACGGGATAGGAGGTGGCTATCTTTTTGCCTTCAAACCATTTTAATCCCTCATATTTTGCCGCATTTGGGACTGCCAGGGAGATGCGACATTTGCTGAAGCCCAATCGCTTGATAATCTCCACCGATCGTTGTTTTTCAAGCACTTCGTTGTAGCCTACGATGCCAATGTCGGCGGTGCCTGTAGCCACTGAGTCGGGAATATCATCGTCGCGTAGAAATAGAAGTTCTACGGGAAAGTTGCGTGAGGGAACAAGCAGGGAGCGTTTCACTGCCGTGAGTTTGATGCCGGCTTCGCTCAGAAGCTCCATTGTTTCGTCGTATAGACGTCCTTTTGATTGTACTGCAATTCGTAACATAATTATTCTTCGTTTATTTATTATTCTTTTTATGAAAAGCACAACCGACCGCTTGCTGGTGAGGCGGTCGGTTGTGTCGTTAACGCTTTGTAATTTCTATCGTTTTGGCAATGTCTACTACTCACGTCAAGTCAGCCTTGCCTCAAGGTCAGAGGTAAGTGATGTTGCAAATGATGTGAGTGTCGCATTACTTTCATTTTGTTCTGTTTCTTGCCGCAAAGGTAGTAAATAGTTTTTAATTGCAAGCAAAAAGTGAGAAAATATTTATAATTTTTTCGTTTTTACCCCTAAAAGCGATGTTTTCTTTGAATTAATATAATTTTCAATCTCAATTATTATGAATTATTCCTATCTTAAATCCTCGTGTGCAACAAGCTTTTCCGCTCAGCGTAAATCGTCGGTCGGCATCCTCCAATGTCTGAAAAGTGAAATCGAATTGATGAATGACTCAAATCATGATGTCACTCTGCGTGAAATCGATGCTCGATGGGTGGAGAGATTCGCTCGCGACAGAAATGTGCTTATTATGGGGCACTCTTCAGAGGTAAAAACACTCATCTATCTCGATTCTATCGAGAATTCTGTTGTTGACCATGCTAATCGTGATTTGATAAAGTCTTTGGGATTGTAACGCTTATATGTAAGAAGTGGGAAACCACTTGCAATAATTTGATTGTTAGAGGTTATAGTAATAATCTCATCGAAAAAACCTCAATTATTAATAATCGTAAATTTTGCAATCTTTTTTTATCAAAATTTTTATTGATTTATAGAAATAATACTGTATATTTGCAAGTAATATCCCACTTTTTACATAGAGGCGGGTAGTTTTTATAAGGTACTACCTCTTACATAGAGGCAGGGAGTTTATCGGGGGATATAATTCTGACATCCATACGCAATTGCTTGACAAACAATAGATTAAGGTGCTTGTGGGTGAGTTGTAGATTTACCCTCATTCCCAGAATTACATTGATTTTTCGACTTTCGATATGCAACTACCGGAACCTGAGAAACCCTCTTGGTTTGTGCTAAACTCTTATACTCGCAACGAGCATAAGGTAGAGGATTATCTCTCGCAAGTGGAAAATCTTCAATTTTTCATCCCAAAACGGTATGCTTTGCGCAACTATTATGGTCGCGTGAAGCGTGAACTTGTGCCGTTAATTCCGGGTATGGTCTTTGTCAGAGATGTTTACGACAAAGTCCAACAATTGCAAAAAGACGTGTCGTTTCTTGGTTTTGCTACCTTCAGCGACGGTGTGCGTCGTATGCCTATGAAGGTGCCCGACTATCAGATGGACAACTTCATTCGTGTGGTGCAACACTTCGAGGAAAATCTCACATATTTCCGACCCGACGAGCTGCAACTCAACAAAGGCACTTATGTGAAAATCATTGGTGGAAAATTTGACGGCGCTAAAGGCGAGCTTCTCAAAATCAAGGGAAAACGAAGCAAGCGACTCGTAGTGTGCATCCCTCAGATTATGGCTGTCGCTGCAACTCACATCGAGCCAGAGTTTATACGTGTGATTTCCGAAGAAGAGTTTCTTAAAGATGAAGAATTAAAAATCGAATAATTTGTGTAAGTATGCATAAAGCCGAGCCTTCACAAGGTTTGCTCACAATGCAATTCCTGCAACAAAACCTCAGCAACATCCTTTTGCATGAAGCTGAGGGTGACAGCTGCATGCGCCTTTATCATGTGGGTCGCATGTGGATTGCCCTCGAAAAGTCGGCTTTTCGGCTCAAAGACCTTGAGCCAACAGCCATCGTAACCCCGGCGCTATTCCCGGGATGCAAAGTTCCTGTGGTAGTAGCAAGCATCGATCACCAAACCTGGCTGCTGTCTTTGAGTCGCCGTCTCCCGGCTGTGACTTCATCTTCAGCACACGCCGTAGTCATCCCGCAGCCACAAATTCTCTCCGACGGCTATCGTCGGTGGCATCAATCAACCCTCGCCCCATTCCTCCGCCCATGACACCAAAACGTATCCTTATCAATACTAATCACTTCTATCCGGAAGTGTTTAGGGTGAATGATGTGGCTTTTCATCTTGCACAAAGAGGACATAAGGTGTCGGTCATCACTTGCATCCTTAACTATCCGTAGGGAAAGATTTTCCCGGGATACGGATTGTTTAAGCGCCAACGTGAAATTGTCAATGGAGTGGATGTCATTCGGGTGCCGGTAATTCCGCGTGGCGATGGCGGAAGTGC
>SFVH01000024.1 GCA_004561555.1 bacterium | reverse complement strand
TTTTGCAGGATGCGATGTGGAAAACGAGTTTCACACATCCGACGGTCGCATCGACTGCATCGTGAGAGCGAAGACCGCAATCTACATCTTCGAATACAAACTCGACGGCAACGGCACCGCCGACGACGCTCTGCGCCAAATCGACGAGAAGGGCTATGACCTCCCCTTCGCCGGCGACGAGCGCAAGGTGGTGAAAGTCGGCGTGGTGTTCAGCAGAGACACCCACACCCTCCAAGAGTGGAAACAAGCATAGAAAGATTCCCACATAATTGAATACCAAGAATGCAAAACCATTTCGGTTATTTGATGATGCGAGCCTTACGAACCTCCTCTATAGGACGCCAAATGTAGAGTTTATCACTTGGACGGATTCGTTCGTCTACTCTGATGGAGAAACGCTCACCGCGCACAGTTTTCTCCACCGGTTTTAGGTTTACTCTTATCTCATTAACAGTCAAAATAATAGCCCCAGTTGTAGGACCAGAGATGACAACTTCATCGCCCACATTGAGCACATCATTTTCCATTTGAAATTCAGCCACCTTGATGTTAGAGAAATAGCGTATACCTTTTGCTGCATAAACCTTTACACGAGATGCTGAAGAGCCATACTTCCCTGTCCATTCACCCAATCGCTGTCCAAGATAATAACCATTCCAAAAGCCACGATTAAACACCTTAGAGAGACGTCCATCCCATTCAACCACTTTTTCATCAGAAAAAGTTCCATTGCAGCAAGCCTCTATAGCTTCGTTGTAGCACGACACTACTGTGCGCACATATTCGGCACTACGAGCACGCCCTTCAATTTTAAACACCCTCACCCCGGCATCAATCATCTTATTCATAAAATGGATTGTTTTTAAGTCTTTGGGCGACATAATATATTTGTTATCAATGGCTAATTTATCACCGGTTTCAAGGTCGGTCACTTCATAACCACGACGGCAAATTTGGGTGCAAGCGCCACGATTGGCAGAAGAATTCATTTCATGTAAGCTGAGATAGCATTTGCCACTCACAGCCATACACAAAGCTCCGTGGCAAAACATCTCAATTCGCAATAGCTTTCCGTGAGGTCCACAGATATTTTCGTTCACTATGGCATCATAAATTGCGGCTACCTGTGTGAGATTAAGTTCGCGAGCAAGTACAAGTACGTCGGCATAATGGGCATAAAAACGAGCTGCTTCAGTATTTGACACATTTACCTGAGTAGAAATATGCACTTCAACCCCTTTACTGCGAGCATATAATATGGTAGCCATATCAGACGCTATAATAGCAGAAATATTAGCCTCTTTAGCGGCATCAACGATCTTGTGCATCAAGGAAATATCTTCGTCATAAATGATAGTGTTGACCGTTAGGTAACTTTTCATGCCATGCTCAGTACAAATGTGAGCTATCTGATGTAAATCATTGGTAGTAAAGTTGTTGCTACTTTTGGCACGCATATTTAGCCCCTCGATACCAAAATATACTGCATCGGCCCCACCTTGGATGGCAGCATATAGAGACTCATACGAACCCACCGGTGCCATTATCTCAAAATCTTTTCTATCCATATTGAAGTGACTATTTTCTACCGAAGTCTGCAGGTATTTCACCCCATTCTTCGGTTTTCCATTTCATAATTCTATTAGTAAATGTATTTTCGGCGAGCCATTTCTCGGCACGCGCCACCACAGCAAGGAGTTCGGTGTTTTTATTATTTGGCTTCAAAGATGTGCGACATTGACGAATGCGTATCCATTTTTGTGCAATGAGGCTATCGCTATAGATGGGCATATTGCTACCTTTTTGCTTGAGTAGCGCCAATGCATGGACAATGGCAAGAAATTCACCGATATTATTGGTACCATTGGGATAAGGACCGACATGAAAAATCTCTTTGCCAGTACGAACATATACACCGCGATAATCCATTTTGCCGGGATTGCCTTGACACCCGGCATCAACAGCAATACTATCAAGCACCACCTCCGGCGGATATGATTTAGCTGTGTTTTGAGTCTTTACAGGCATTACATCCGGTCTTGCTTCCTCCTCTTGTTTGAGATGTTCGCTAATGGTACGCAACAACCTATCGGCATCATCTTCACGCTCACGATAAGCCAAGATAGCCTCTGTGCGATTGCTGAATGCTTTAAATTTTGCGCCAGGGAAATTGTCGGTCATCATTTTACATTCATCCCAAGAGTCATAAATCCCGGGATTTCGCCCGACAAACACAACATATGTTTTTTGCTTTGCCATTTGTTTTGCAAAATTAGTGCAAGTTGAGAGCAATAAAAAATAAAAGCATATTTTTTTGCCTTTTGTAATGCAGAGTTTCATTCTACTTTATTGTCATATAAACCAAAAACGCCATCAAATGGGGTCTATGGGTCAGAAATATAAAGAGAAATGCTGAAGTGGCAATTTTGGCGATGGAACAATGACTGCCACTTTATCATTGGTATAAGTATGCCCGAAAGACATCTTCTGCTTCAAAGATAGCCATAGCTCATTGTTGGCTTTATTATTGATGACTTTGCGAATGATGATTATGCCTTTTACTGACAGCAGTTTGTCTACATCGGGGACAATGTCGGCTTTGTCAATCACGACAATCTGACGATTGTCAGGCGCAAAATCTTCAAATCTTGTTATCCTATTGTCATAGCTTTCCACTTTAGGAATAGGTATTGAAGCCATGGTCAATTCACTATTCACCATCAACATAGCCTTTAATGTTACCACATCATCGCATCCGAATGTGTAAATAACATCCGGATTGTAAAAATTGACAATGCGAAAAATCAAGCATGCCTCTTTCGGAGATTGCTTGCAAATTTTGGCAAATCGACAAATATCTGCAAAGGCATAATAAGGATATTTTTCACGCAGCACTCGTAACACAAAATAATAGGCAAATGGTGAATGAATGCCGAAACCGCGAGACGTACGGAACCTCAAAAAAGCCTTCCAAGGATTGTATAATTTAATCATTTCACTCGTCTTTCTTATAATAATTCATCAAAAATACAATGATAGCCAATGCTACAGCAAAATAAATTATAAGAATAGACGTATAAGCTACTATTTCCGTGGTATGGATGCTTTTTGGGTCAAAGCGCATCACAATGTCGTGGCTACCTGAAGGGATAGCCATAGCACGGAGCGTATAGTCCACCCTGCCGATTTCAGCGGGCTTTCCATCGATATAAGCATACCAACCCCAAGGGAAGAACACTTCTGAGAATACGGCGACATTGCCAGCATTGGACACAGCCTTGTATTGCAGTTCGTTGGGCTTGTATGACGTCAAATAGATAGTATCACCTGCCGACTTTGACTTAGCAGAGCCGAGGATTTTGCGATAGCTTTCATCGGCCACAGCCTCCACAGCCGGGTTAATTGATTTCAGGGTAGCCATTTCGGCATCAGCACCTTTTACGTAATCAATTTTGTCCACGAACCATGCAGCACCCAAAGCGTGAGGATTTTCGAGCACAAATCGGTCGCCAAACATAAAATATTTGGTGTTCATCATATTAAGTGCCGGGGTGGATATAGAGTCGATATTGAAATCATCCGACTTAATGGCAGCTATGAGCACATTCTTTTCCACATCAATCATCTTCGCTTGCAAGTCGTTGAAGCGAGTGAGCTTAGCGGCGTGATAACCACCGAGGCTGTGGTGAAAATATGAAGGAGTGGCGGAGCCGAAGGCAGTGACGTTCATCACCCTATAATAGCTTTTGTCTTTCAAAATTTGAGTGTCTGCCTCCGTCGGGATAAACGCAAGCGAGAGGTCAGGCTCCTCATCAACAAACATACCTTCGTTAAGATAGCGCTTATCCACCTGCATCAAGTCGAAAGCCACTATAACCACCATTGCAAAAGCAAATACTTTTTCTTTAATGTAACCGCGCAGGAAGCAATATATTAGCGCGAATCCGAGAACAATGAACATGAGCGAGCGCAGAGCATCGGCTGAAATCATTGCTTTGCGAGCTTCTTGTATGACATCAAACGCTTTTAGATAGAATGCTTGCTCCATACCCATCGTTTCAGCAGAAATCATTTTAAGATCTTCAGCCTCATACACCGACAATGAGCCGAACATTCCGGGAAATAATGCCAGCAACAAACATATGATTGCCGATATTCCGAAAGCAATAGACGCATAAAACAAAGCGGTTCGTTTTTCCTTGACGATATTTTTGTCTTCGATAATTTCCCCGATAGCAAGGGCTGCAATCAATGGTATGGCAAGTTCGGCAACAACCAAAGCACTTGCAGGGGCGCGAAATTTGTCGAACATCGGGAAGTTGTCTATCATCCAATAATTGAGCGCGGGGAAATTATGACCCAAGGCGAAACAAAGCGAAATTATCACACCGGCAAACATCGCCCATTTCAATGGACCATTCTTCACTACAAACAGACCGAAGAAAAATAAAGCGAAAATCAAAGCACCCACATAAACGGGTCCGTTGGTCATAGGCTGATTACCGAAATATTGGCTGAATTGTGAGGCGAAGTCATTGAGCTGTGGGCGTAAATTCACGTCTATGCTCTCATCACCTGTTATTGTCGCATTCTCAACGATTTCAGCTGTCTGTAAGTTTTCGTCGGCCATCGTAGCTCTTACCAATCCTCCGGAATCATCGACATCGTTAGGTTTTACAGTTGCCCCACCCTTAATGTTAGGCACAATAAGCGATAGCATCTCATCGCCTCCATAGCTCCACGAAGTCACCTGATCGCGGTCAATTCCTTTGCTATTGACATTAGCACCGCGCTTTTCCGACTGCACAGGGGTAAGGTCGGAGGAACGTCCGCGTATTGTCTGCTTGCTATATTCGTAAGTATTGTAAAGGCTGGTGATATTGGCAGCTATGGCGAGCATTCCGGCTACGAAGAGCACCCCGGTGGCTTTCAGCCATAGTTTAACGGTCTTTTTTATATATGCATCTATCAAAAATGCCACCATCATTGCAGCCACTAAGAATAGGAAATAGTAGGTCATTTGCACATGGTTTGACACTATTTGCATCATTCCGAAAAGTGCCGTCATTGCTCCTCCGGCAAGAAGTTTTCCCCTATAACAGAGTATTATGCCGGCTATCGTTGGCGGGATGTAGGAAAGCACATAAAATTTCCATATATGTCCTGCCCCGATAATAATTATGAAATATGAAGAAAAAGCATAAGCAACGGCTCCCAAGAGTGCTACATACCAACGCTGTTTCAAAGCGAGCATAAGTATATAGAAACCCACCATCATCATAAACAACAAACTTACAGGCGAAGGCAAGCCCAAAGTGTAAATTTTTTGAACGGTGGAAATCCAAGACGTGCTCTCATAGCTTGGTGCAATTTGAAACGTCGGCATACCGCCAAACAGAGAGTTGGTCCAACACGTTTTTTCGCCGGTCTCCTCATAAAAGGCTTTTGCTTCTTGCCCATTTGCAGCTCCTTGGAGCATATCATTTTGGCGAAGAGACTCGCCGAGACTCGTGGAAAAGAAGAGAAACGAAATGACAAGAATAAATGCCACGCCGAGCCAGCCTTCAAGGAAGCGACGAGATGTTACACATGCCTTTGCGCCTTCAAATATTTTACTGAAATCGATTTTCTTCATAAGTGAGATATAGTATTAAAAAATCGTGTAAAATTACTCAAAACCACTCACTCACGCAAATTTTTAGGCTGAAAGCTGCTCGGCGGACATGACAGACAATCACAATAATGCAAACGTTTACCTTATGTTGTTTATAGCACGAATGAAGTCGGCGGCTTCGATGCCATAAAGATAAATCACATATGTCAGAACCTTATCGCCGAATGGGGAATATTGGATGGCTTGGAGGGCAACAAACTCTCCATCGTCGGAATACAAGCAGTCAATACGGACGTTACTACTATCGGAAATATTGACTTTTTCAATGCCGGCATGACTTGCCAACAAACGTCGCAGAGTACCGAATTTTGACGACGGATATTCATAGGATGCTTTTCGTATATTACTAAGAGTAGGCATATATACCCATCGGCGCAGTTTGAATGTCAAAATGACGATGCCAATAGAGGCAAGTATCCATCCGGCTACCAGACGGAAGATATTCATATTCGATTTCGGATTATCCACATTTAGAAAGAATAACAGCCACAGGGCAAAAGCTATCATTGCAAGTCCGACAATGAGCGATGAATAATTGATGCGCTTGCCGAGGTCGGAGCACGAATTATATGAAATTATATTATAATCGGATTGTTCCATAATTGTTTCGATATTATTTGTTGTATCTATATGTAAAAAAGGGCGCAACCAAGAGATTGAGCTTGACGAATACAAAAAAAATCGAAAGCTAAATTATCAATCTACGAAGTATATGCAAAGCATATGCTGCAGAACGAATTTTCCCGTCACAATTATTACAGTCGTTTGAGTGTGAAGCCACTACTACAAATCGAGAAACAATAGAAATTTTGTTGCTTAGATGGCTTTTTGATAGTCTTTTTAGTGAGAATGGCGGGATATTGATGCGAGAATGATGAGTGTATTGGGGGCGAGCTATGGGTTGTGGCATCTCTAAAATGCCATTTTCCCAATATGGCAAATCGGAGTCGTCGGCAATAGATATTTCAGTTTCTACAATTTCGATTGTGTCAGACAACTTCGTTACCGTCGGCTCATCAGCCATTCTAAATGCAATTATTTCAGCCACCAATAATAGCGAAAAAACCAGCATATTTCGTGCCGTTGCTCCCAACAGAGGATTGAGAGCAGCGCCTTCACTATGTATGATTTTCCACCAAGTGAAACTATGCAACAAGAAATAGATAATCGGTGCGATAATCATCCAAGTCGACAATAGCCATACAGATGAAGAAAGAGCGATGCCGGCAATACCAAAAAGCAGATATGCCACTGCCGCCGAGCGACGCCCAAAGAGCACCACCGTGGTACGTTTTCCAGCCTGTCTGTCGTCAACTACATCACGATAGTTATTTACAATCAACACATTAACGCCCATCAACCCCACAGCCAACGACATCAACACCACGTCGCGCGGGATTGTATTTGCTTGGACATAATAAGTAAGACACACCGGCACCAGCCCGAAAAACACCAACACCGCAATGTCTCCCAGCCCGATGCGCGACAGCGGTAGCGGCCCGGCACTATAGGCGAGTGCAAAAACAGCAATAATGATGCCTACAGGTATCAGCTTCCAACCACTAAACGGAATGAGACAACACCCCACTGCTCCTGCAGCAAGAAGGGTAAAGAGGGTGGCGCGGAGCATTGATTTGGGAGAGATGTCGCCTTCGGTCACTCCGCGACGAAAGCCCTCACGTCCTTTTTTATCAGAACCTTTTACAAAGTCGAAATATTCGTTTGCAAAGTTTGACACTATCTGAGCCAACGAGGCAAAGACGAAACAAATAATCACCGGAAGCCATTGAAACACCCCATGGAGATAAGCCATACCGGCAGCCACCACAACACCGGCAGTCGACACCGGCAACGTATGAGGACGCATAGCTTCTATCCACGGATTTCTTTTCATAGACGATAAATTATTCAGCGATTAGTATTTCTCAAAACTCATCACCTCATCGATTGAGTGGCGCTGCTTTTGGCGATGGTCTTGCTTACTGTAGCCAAGAGAAATCACTAAATGCACTCTTTTAGACGAGGGGATGCTTAGCAACTTTTTCAAGCGTTTCTCATCAAACCACCCCATAATACACGACCCGAGCCCTTCAGCTGTTGCCGCAAGGGTGATGTGCGCGGCGGCAATGCCTCCGTCAATGAGGGGGAAGTGGCGATTTTTTATCCAACCGCCAAGACGAGCGGTGAAGTTTGGAGCTTCTTGAACCATCACGATAAAACAAGGTGCCGACGAGGCAAACTTGTTCATATTCATCTGATTAAGTATGGGCGACATCTGCTCGAGCAAGTCATTGCGAGTGACAACGACGAAATGCCATGGCTGCGAATTGCAAGCCGAGGGGGCTAATCGTCCGGCATCGACAATACGGCGAATGGCATCTTCCGGCACTTTGCAAGAGCGATCGTAGTCACGGTCGCTCTGTCGCATTTCCACCAATTTCAAAAAATCTTCACTATTCATGAGCAAACTCCATTAATCTACTAAGATACTTTCCGATAATATCAAATTCCAAATTGACCACCGACCCTTCTTTAATGCGACAGAAGTTGGTGTGCTCGTTGGTGTAAGGAATGATAGCCACCTCAAAGGCATCACGCTGAGAGCCACACACGGTTAGGCTTACGCCATTCACAGTCACCGAACCTTTCTCCACCGTCACATAACCCTTCTTTGCCATCTCGGGGTCGACATCGTAGCGAAACGCAAAATATCGGCTACCATCAGCATCTCTCACTTCCGTGCATACAGCAGTCGTGTCGACATGTCCCTGCACTATATGTCCGTCAAGACGCCCATTTACCATCATGCTACGTTCCAAATTGACGAGGTCTCCCACTTTCAGCAACCCGAGATTTGAGCGGTCGAGGGTTTCTTGAATAGCCGTTACGGTGTAAGTGCCGTCGCCCGGCAAGTCAACCACAGTCAAGCATACACCATTGTGTGCCACGCTTTGGTCGATTTTCAGTTGGTCGGCAAAATCGCAACGTAGCGTGATGTGTAAGTTCGTGTTCTCTTTTTTTAACGCCACAACGGTGGCAGTTGTTTCCACTATTCCCGAAAACATTTCAAAAATCTCCTATTTTTCTCGCATAAAAATATTCATCGGCGTGCCGGTAAAATCCCAATTCTCACGTATCTTATTCTCCAAATAACGACGATACGGCTCTTTCACCCATTGTGGAAGGTTGCAGAAAAACACAAACGTTGGGATGCGTTGCTCCTTGAGCATCGTCACATATTTGATTTTAACATATTTACCCTTATTTGCAGGGGGTGGATAAGCTGCTATCACCTCTTGCATATAGTTGTTGAGCTGAGAAGTGGGGATGATGCGACGACGGTTGTTGTAGACCTCGACAGCCGTTTCAATCACCTTATAGATACGTTGCTTGGTGAGTGCCGAAGAGAAAATAATGGGGAAGTCGGAGAAGGGAGCAAAACGGTCGCGTATAGCATTCTCAAAATGCTTGATAGCCTCCTGACTTTTATTCTCTACAAGGTCCCATTTATTTACACACACCACCAGCCCTTTCTTGTTTTTTTGAATTAAGGAGAAAATATTTACATCTTGAGCCTCTATACCTCTGGTGGCATCAATCATCAACACGCAAACGTCGCTGCTTTCGATGGCTCTGATGGAGCGAATCACCGAGTAATATTCGATGTCTTCGTTGACTTTAGCCTTCTTGCGGATACCTGCGGTGTCAACGAGATAAAAGTCAAATCCGAATTTCGAATATCGAGTGTAGATGCTGTCGCGAGTGGTGCCGGCAATGTTAGTCACGATATTGCGGTCTTCGCCGATAAAGGCGTTGATAATCGATGATTTGCCGGCATTCGGGCGCCCCACAATAGCGAAACGCGGCAATTCCTCTACCACATCATCGTTGCTTTCGACAGGTGGGAAACGCTTGAGTATCTCGTCAAGGATATCGCCGGTGCCGCTACCGCTCACCGCCGAGAGACAAAAAGGCTCGCCAAGACCGAAGGAGTAAAACTCTGCGGCATTGTAGCGCCATTCGTTGGAGTCACACTTGTTTGCCACCAAAATTATCGGTTTATTTGAGCGGCGAAGGATGCCTGCCACCATATCATCGAGGTCAGTGACACCATTCATAGCGTCAACCACAAAAAGAATTACGTCGGCTTCTTCGATAGCAATTGCTACCTGCTTATTGATTTCTCCTTCAAAAATATCTTCGGAATTGACCACCCAACCACCGGTGTCGACAATAGAAAATTCCTGACCGCACCAATCCACTTTACCATATTGGCGGTCGCGAGTGGTGCCCGAAGTGTCGTCGACAATCGCTGTTCGCGACTGTGTGAGTCGGTTGAAAAGCGTAGATTTGCCCACATTCGGACGTCCTACAATAGCTACCAATCTTCCCATATATCTTTAATTTCTAATTATTTGTTTGAGGTTAGTCCATGTAGCCAAACGAGCGCAACTTATTCTCGCGATTACGCCAGTCGGCTTCCACTTTCACATATATCTCTAAAAACACTTTTTTGCCGAAAAATGTTTCGATGTCGCGTCGAGCATCCATTCCCACACGTTTGAGTTTAGAGCCTCCCCTACCGATAATGATGCCTTTTTGGCTATCTCGCTCCACATAAACCACACACATGATGTGTATGCTGTCGGCTCTCTCGTCAAACTTCTCGACGATGACCTCCGTGGCATAAGGCACTTCCTTGTCATATTCCAAAAGTATTTTCTCGCGCACAATCTCTGTTACGAAGAAGCGGGCGGGCTTGTCGGTAAGGGCATCTTTGCCGAAATAGGGAGGCGAAGGCGGCAACAAATCGACGATGCGCTTCATCAGCGACTCTACATTGAAATTCTCCTTTGCCGACATCGGGAAGACCTCGGCATTAGGGAGCAATCCACGCCAATGGTCGAAAATTTTCAACAAGTCGTCGTTGCCTTTGAGCAAGTCAATCTTATTTATGACCAACAACACCGGTACCTTCTCTTTTGCCACCTTGGCAATGAAGTCGGCATTTTTTGAGGGGTCTTCCACTACATCGGTGACATAGAGGAGCACATCGGCATCGGTGAGTGCGCTCTCCGAAAAGTTGAGCATACTCTCTTGCAGCTTGTATTTTGGCTTGAGCACGCCGGGAGTGTCGGAAAAGACAATTTGGTAGTCGTCGGCATTGACGATGCCGTTGATACGATGGCGAGTGGTCTGCGCTTTTTGGGTGATGATGCTCACACGTTCGCCCACAAGGCGATTCATTAGCGTAGATTTTCCCACGTTAGGATTTCCGACGATATTTACAAAACCAGCTCTATGGTCCATAGTTGCTTGAGATTGATGAAACAAAATGCGGAAAACGGTACCGGAAAAATCCTGTGCCGCCTCCGCACTTATTGGTTTTATTATTAAATAATTTGCTCTCTGCGGCTTAAATGTCCCAGACAATATACATAGCGCCCCAAGTAAACCCGGCGCCGAATGCCGTAAGCACAATCTTGTCGCCCTTTTTGAGTTTGTCTTTATTTTCGTCAAGACATAAAGGTATTGAAGCGGCGCTGGTGTTGCCGCGCTTTTCAATATTGACAAGCACTTTGCTTTCAGGGATGCCTATTCTGTCGCCCACTGCCTCAATGATGCGAAGATTTGCTTGATGAGGCACAAACCAATCGATATCCTCTACCGACAAATTGTTGCGCTTCATCACATCGAGCGAAGAAGTAAGCATATCAGTCACTGCGTGCTTATATACAGCACGACCTTCTTGATACACGAAATGCTCACGAGCATCCACCGTCTCGTGGCTGGCAGGATAAGCCGACCCTCCGGCTTTCATCACCAAATGGGAGAGTCCCTCGCCATTAACGTGATATACACCGTCGATAACACCAACATTTTCTTCGGTAGTAGGCTCTACCATCACGGCTGCCGCCGCATCACCGAAGAGCGGACATGTAGTGCGGTCTTCGTAGTTGGTCATACTCGACATCATCTCGGCTGCCACAACAATCACCTTCTTGTATAGTCCGGCGCGCACATAAGCGTTAGCAGCTTGCAAAGCTACGATAAATCCGGCACATGCAGCTTGGATATCGTAGGCATAGCAACCCGTCAATCCTGCCTTTTGGCAGATTATTGATGCCGTAGAAGGGAAACGGTAGTCGGGATTAGATGTAGCGCAAATGACCAAGTCGACCTCGTCATACTTAAATCCATATTCGTCCATCATTCGCTTTACAGCGATGGCACCCATGTGTGAAGAGCCCAAACCCTCGCCTTTGAGGATACGACGCTCTTTAATGCCCACGCGAGTGGTAATCCACTCGTCGTTAGTGTCGACAATTTGCGACAGCTCGTCGTTAGTGAGCACATAGTCAGGCACATAGGAACCTATTCCCGTTATTTTTGCTCTTAACATTGTTAGGATGTTGTGCATTAAACAAATTTGTCCTAAACCCTATGATTTAGGACAATTTTAGCTTGAGAAGAGGCTTAGAGTGCAGCTTCTTTTTCGATAGCCACCTTGCCGCGATAATAACCGCATTCGCCGCATACGGTGTGGTATACGTGCCATGCGCCACAGTTAGGACAAAGCACCAAGGTAGGTACCAAAGCCTTGTCGTGAGTTCTTCTCTTAGCAGTTCTGGTCTTTGATTGTTTTCGTTTAGGATGTGCCATTTTCTTATTTTATTTTTTGTTGTTATCAATAATGTCCCTCAACGCATTCCATCGAGGGTCTATGTTACTCTCTTTTTCGTCTTCGTAGGCAGTGCTACCGAGAAGTTTTTCTATCATCTCAGGATTGCATTGGCCGTCAGCATGCCTGTGTTTCATCGGAATTTCAAGGGCGATAGAGTCGTAAATCAAGTCGGTGAGGTCGTAGTCTCTGACATTTTCAGCCACTTCTATCACTTCATCGTTGTCGTCACTCGGGTTGTCTGAATATTTGATAACCACCTGATAATCACTATCTATTGGCAACGTCATATCGTCAAGACAACGGTCACAGGCTACAACTATTTCGCCTTTGAAAGTGAAAAACAAGTTGAAGATATCGCCTTTACGTATCACTTCAAGCGTGACATCAACCTCGCCGCTACGTATTTCCGTCTCCTCTCTAAGAGCGAAAAAATCGTTGCCGACAACGTAGTTAAACTGTTGGCTACCAATAGGTAAAGTCCTCAGCTCTAAGGTATAGGATGTCAACTGTCCCATTTTCATTCCGTTAAAACAGCGCAAAGATACAAACAAATCTTCTAAAAATCAACGATTAGGGGCATTTTTATCGACATTTCGCCACAAGAGGCGACGAATGTAACGATATAAAAGATTTTTTAAATCTTTTTACCATAAGCACGTCTGCGCTTATGCTGTCTTGCCTCAAAATATTGCCATTGTGACTGCACCTTTTGATTTAGCTCAAGCTCGGGATTGCTCTCGGCATACTTATATCCATATTTTTGGAAACATGGGATTAAGTCGGTGAACAGCAAAGCATTCACGCCTTTGCTTTGATATTCCGGACGAACAGCCACCAAGAGGAGGTCAACAATATCTGTCTTATTGAAGTACATGGCTCTCATCAAGTGCCACCATCCGAAAGGAAACAACTTGCCTTTCGCCTTTTGCAAGGCTCGAGAAAGCGAGGGCAGAGCCACTCCAAAGCCTATCAGTCGGTTTTGCGAATCTTTGATTGTAGTGAGAAAATCCAAGCGCAACAGTCGGATATAGATATCAACGTAGTAGTTGATTTGACGGTCGGAGAGCCGGGTGAATTCAAACAAGTTGGCATATGCCTCATTGACGAGCTCAAACAGCGGTCGTCCGATTTCTTCCACCGCCTGCTTACGGCTGGTGTATTTTTCTATTCTAAGTCCATACTTTTGCTTCACGATTTCAGCTATACGAAGGTGTTTTTCGGGGATAGCATCGGGCACTCCGAGGCTGTATTCCACCCAGTCGGCGCGCTTCTCGAAGCCCATAGCTTCAAGATGCTCCGAATAATAGGGATAGTTGTAGATGGTTGCCATCGTGGAAAGTTCGTCAAATCCTTCCACAAGCATCCCTTCTTGGTCCATATCCGAAAAGCCCAATGGTCCGACGATGCTCTCCATGCCGTTGCTCTTACCCCAATCGATTGCCGCTTTAAAGAGGGCACCGCTCACCTCGCGATTGTCAATAAAGTCGACAAATCCGAAACGCATCTCTTTTTTACCACTATACTCGTTGGCGCGATGATGGATTATTGCAGCAATTCTTCCCACGGGCTTGCCGTCGGAATATGCCATAAAATACTCCGCATCGCAAAAGTCGAATGCAGGATTTTTAATGGGGTCAAGGGTGTCGATTTCGTCGGAAATCAATGGCGGAACATAGCAATCATTACCTTTGTAAAGGTCGATGCCGAACTTCACAAAGCGCTTCAAATCACCTCGTTCCTTTGATATAGCTTTAACTTCAATCGTCATACAGCTAACTGGCAAAATTCATAAATAATCCGTCAGACGAACTGCATCTGACGGACTATTTTATCGTTGATGTTGCGTAACGCAGTAAAGATTATTTGTTGTTTACGCGGCGTTCTTTGATGCGTGCCTTCTTGCCGGTGAGAGCGCGGAGGTAGTACAATTTTGCACGACGCACTTTACCAAACTTGTTCACGACGATACTGTCGATAAACGGCGACTCGATGGGGAAGATACGCTCTACACCTACGTTGTCGCTCATCTTGCGAACGGTGAAACGCTTCTTGATGCCTTCGCCACTGATGCGGATTACTACACCGCGATACTGCTGGATACGTTCCTTGTTACCTTCTTTAATACGGTAAGACACTGTGATGGTGTCGCCGGGGCCAAACTCCGGATGTTGCTTGCCGGTAGCAAATGCTTCTTCAGCAATTTTAATTAAGTCCATTTTGTTGTTAATTAAAAAGTTAATACTCGTCGCAACATTCGCGGACCTCGTGTCGCGCCAGCGGTTGCGAAAATCGGTGCAAAATTAATTGATTTTCTTGACATTTGCAAACTTTTCTCAAATTTTGCTGATAACAGAAGCAGGCGAGCCTCGGTTGAGACTCGCCTGCAGTGGGTCTGTTAAAAACCTATTGGATGTTTTTAGATTAGAGCATTACTTTTGTGCCTGCCACGATATAAACGCCCTTACCGAGGCCATCGATTACGTTTTCGCCCATCTCGACGAAGCGAGTATACGAGCGACCGTCAATGGTGCTTATTACCACGGTGGTAGCCACCGGAGCTGTGATGTGGATTTGCCCGTTTGCCGCCCACACTTTGAGCGACACGGCTTTGACGTTATTGACAGCACTATGAGGCGACGGAACGATGGTTTTTTGCAAGCCTCCCACGGTGTAGTAGCCGCCATTGGTGAATGGAAGGTCGGGTGTTTGAGGGCTTGAGGTAGCATTGAAGATAATATTGGTAGGCATATCTGAAGCGTTAACGTTGCCGTCATAGAGCCATTTCCAGATTACGTTGCCTTCAGCGGTTACACCCATCTTAGTTGCTTTTTTGCCGGGCCATGAGCCACCGGTGAAGTTAGTACCGGTGGTGCTACTCCAACACCAAACGCTGACGTTTTTGTAGGAGTTGTCGGAGGGAGCCTCGAAGAATGCGGCAAGCTCGCCTTCATAGAATTGCGGATTGTACACTTCCACAGGGCCAGGGTTTCCACCACCTCCACCGCCACCGGGATTGTCAGTTAGTTCTTCCTCTGTACCGTCCCATGCCGGAGCTGAGATGGAGGCAGGAGATGATGTATAGATATATTTGCCGTCTACGCCCACTTTGCCGGGTGCGGGAGTGAGAGATGTAGAGAGCACATAGACACGGAGGTTACCCTTTCCAGAGCAAGACACTGAGAGCGAGCCGTTGGTCACTGTCTTCACATCGCCGGTGACCACGTCGGTATAACTACCGTTGAGGATGCCGGAGAAAGTAGCATTGCCGGAGATAGTGACAAGAGCGTAGCTATCGGTAGTGGCATCGGTGTAGCGACGCTTGAAGGCGAAGTCGCCGGAGCACCCTTCGGTGCTGTATTGTCCTTTGCGGAGTGCCGGTACTGCCATACGGATAAGACTGAGACGTTGGATGTGTTGTGCAAGCGGATGGCTGAGGGTTTGTGCCATATTGCCGGTAGCGCCGGAATAGTTGGCGAAGTCTGACACATTAATATCTCCCTTTATATAACCGCCATAGTAGGCACGTCCTGATTCGCGGAGTGCAATGTTCGGACCTCTATCAATCGGACAACCTTTCTTAAATTCAATTTCCGAGCCGTAGTACACGCAAGGAATACCGCGGAAGGTGTACATAAGCGAGAGGTTTTCAGCCCAAGTGTCTTGCGATTGGTTGAAGCGTTCGCTTTCGGGAGCACCATCGGGAGCATAGTCGTGGGAGTCTACATAAACCACGTTGTAAGAGGCGTCGTTATACCATTTGTCACCGGATTTCACGCTGAAAGCCTCGCGCGCAGTGCGGAAGTTCCAATGCATCGGGAAGTCAATAACGCTGAGTCCGGAATATTTGGAATAGTCGGGGGTGTGATAGTCGTTACCCGAAAGGAAAGCGTTGTTGGAGGTGGGTTGACCGCTATCGTCGAGGTCGTCTTTGCCGGCTTGAATCACCGAGTTTGCATTAGTGTGATTGCCATATTCGCCTTCCATCACCGTAATGCCGTTCCAAGAAGTGTCGCTATAGTCCCAATCATAACTTTTTGATTCTTTCCATGTGTAATAATAGGGAGAGCAGTTTTCGTGATTGCGATAAGTCACATTTCGCTCGCGTGCACACACCTCGCCATACATAAAGAACGGACCGCCGTTGCGTTTATCCTTAGCTTCTTCAGCTATTGCTTGAAATTGGGGAAGGAAAGCATTGTTGAAAGTGAGACGAGCGATGTGTCCGGAAGTATCGATACGGAAGCCGTCGACACCCATACGGATAAACTTGCCATAGCAATCCACGAGATAGTTGGACACATAAGGGTTTTCGGTGTTGAGGTCTACGCAGTCGCCGGCGATTTGTCCCCACCATCGTGAGGGGTCGTCCCAGTTCCAACTATTACCCACATGGTGCCAATAGTTATTTACGTCGTGGTTTTGACCGTCGGTATTTTTCATTTCGCGCAGACGATAAGCATATTGGATGGCACCCGGCACCGAAAGATAGTCATCAGGAAGCTTACCGCCTTCACTTTGAGTGAATGGCTTCATACAATCATCGATGCTGCTTTGGTCGGCATTCCAGTCGCGGTTGAAGAGTTTGCAGAGATGGTCTTCTCCGAAGTTGCCGGTATGGTTAAGCACGATGTCGAGAATAATCTTCATACCCTTGGAGTGTGCCGCATCGATGAGCGATTGGAAGGTCACATCTTCCGAGAGGTAACGAGGGTCAACTTTTGAGAAGTTGGATGCATGATAGCCATGATAGTCGTAGCCCGAAGCGTTTTCAACCACCGGAGTAATCCATACGGTGGTAAACCCGAGAGCTTTGATGTAGTCGAGCTTCTCGATAAGTCCCTTGAAGTCGCCACGCCAGCAGGGGTCGCCGTCGTTATACGACTGCCCGTCCCAACATTGCACGTTGTTTGATTTGTCGCCGTCGTAGAAGCGAGTGGTCATTACGAAATAGATTGTTTCGTCGCGGAAGTCGTCGCGCGGACCCACGAAGGAAGCCGCAGTGGCTTGAGTGGCGCAACAACCAAAGAGTAAAGCAGCGATTGCCGCTTTGCATGTAGAAATAAGTCTCATAGGTAGTTAAATTTTAATATCGACAGCAAAGGTAAATATTTTTTGCTTATCAACTCCTGATTTAAGTTTTTTTTTGGAATTTTCCGCAAAGTCATAAAAAAAGGCACCCAATGACCGGGTGCCTCCTTTTATCTATAAAATTCGCTACCTATTAGAGGATAACCTTTGCTACAACAGCCTTGCCGTTAACAGTAGCTTTCACGATGTAAGCGCCTTGAGCCGGAGCTTTCACTTCAGAAGCATTGTTAACTTGAGCCACCTTTTGACCCATTACGTTGTAAACTTCGATAGAAGAAGCCTTTTCGCTTACAGAGATAACGCCGCCGTTTACGCGAATCTTAGCAGTAGACATAATGTTTTTACCTACGCTACCATCAGCAGAAATCTTGTAAACTGCCATACCATTGTTGCCCTTGTAAGAGAAGAAGTAAGTGCCATCTTCTTTTTCTATGAATTTCATACTATGTTTACGACGACCACCATCACTTGTTTGACCGAGACCGTCTTCCGGAACCATCCAAAGGTATTCCATAGAAGCCATCGACATATTTTCGTCTACAGCAGTGATGATAGCTTGGCATTTGTGAGAGCCGTCATATTGACCTTCAGGGAATGCTATAAGGTTGATGCCATTGCAAGCGCCTTCAGCAATACCATTAGCACCGGCTGCAGGAGAAGGAATAGTTCCACTGGTCACGTTGCCGTCAGCATCTTTGTGGATGAGGTCGGCATCAGTGAGCTTCTCAATGAGAGCGCCTTCAGAGGAGTAGAGAGCGGGGAAGCCATTAAAGCAGTCGATGTAGAAGAGATTCATATCGCCACTCTTAGAGCCGTCGCGTACAATCGTTAAAACGTTAGCTGTACCAAAGCCTTGGAGATCTGCCGGGCAAGTGCCACTTATCGATGTTCCAAAAGAACCATCGCTCCAACCGCCTTCAAAGTCGGTGCCACCTTGCGGGAGTTTCCAATTCCATACATTCAAGTTGTCTGCAGCTGAAGAGCCACCCATTACGGTACAAGCAGCTTCCACGCCGGTAACGTCACCGATAAGGTCAATGTAGTCAATACGACCTATAACGCCATCACACAACAAAGAACCAACCTCGGTAAGTTCGGCGGTATCCACATTTACGGTGTAAAGTTTGATTTCGCCAAGACCGTCAGAGTTTGCTGCAAAAGGAGCAACTACAAGGTGTCCATATTCGTCAGCAATTACACTGTTACAGCATAGAGTGCCACCATATGCTTCTCCGCCTAAAGTAAGGTTAAGAGTCTTAATGTATTCACCTGTAGCAAAATTAAAGAGGTGAATCATGCCTTGTTCACCCGAAGTGGCTACGTAGATAGTTTCGCCATCGGTATAAGCCGAAGGGCTGGTGGTGTTGAAAAGCACGGTTGCTTCAAATGCTTCAGTGCCGGCATGTGCACGGTCTAAAATCCATTGATTTTCAATTTTGAGGTCTTTTACCGGAGGATAACTGACGTTGTCTGTAACTGCAAAAGTAGCACCGGCAACCATCAACATTGATGCAGAAAGTAAAAATTTCTTCATAGTGTAATAGTTTTAGTTAAGTTAGAAAATATAGTTTATTCGTTCATTTTTCACATTTGCTTTTGTGTTTCTACCTAACACGGTGCTAAGGTAGAGAAAATTTTTTTTACTTGCAAGATTATTGCAAATAAAAAAATGTTTTTAATAGCAAATTATTATTTAAGAGAGTGCCTCTTTAAATAATTGAGGCACTCTCTTTAAGATAACTACTTAACAAGTTTGGCGGTTTTGCCAGCCACTTTCACCAAGTAAGAGCCGGAGGCAAGAGCTGCGAGCGAAGCCTCGCCGTTGGCAGAGGTGATAGTGGTCATCACGAGTTTGCCATCGGTGGCAAACACTTCCACTGTCAATCCCTCATTACCTGCCACTACCTTGGCATTGTTGCCGCACACCACATAGAAGCCGTTGGCATTGATGCTTGCCACACCGGCTTCCGCGCTATAGACAAACGAGCGAGGAGTGGTCCAATCGGTGGTGACTGACTTTCCGTCAACACCTCGATATTCATACTGCGCGCGAACATAGTAGGTTTTGCCATCGGTCAAGTAGCTCGACACAAGTTTCACATCCGACAGTTGCGGAGTGGCAAATTCACCGGCACTAAACGTGCCGTTATAAGACGAGCGTGCAGGGAATGAAGTGCTTGCGCTGATACCGATGCGAGTGTAGATGATGCCTTCCATTGGTGCCACTACCACTTTTTCATCTGCGTGAAGCGTCACGCCGTCGGCTTCGGGAGTAACGATTTGAGGCGCACTCACCTCAATATGCTTGGTGGTGAATTGCACTGCATCCGACGACTCTACGGCATCGCCCACTTTAGCTTGTGCCATCACATAATAGGTAGTGTTGGCTGCAAGTTTGTATTTAGGCACGGTGAATGTCGGGGTGGTTGACTCAAATGTTTGCGCTGATGAGAAAGAGTTACTTGTGTCAATCAAGAACGTGTAGGTAGCGCCTGCGCCCACATTCGAACATTCGAGGGTGGGAGTGAGCGATACTTCAGCAGCCCCGGCAGCCGGTGAAATCATGCGGAACACATCTACTTGAAATGAGCCCACTTCGGTTGAAGTGGCATCGGAGCAGTTGTGGTCGCGAGCTGTGGCGCGCCAGTAATAGGTCACGTTGGGCTGGAAGTTGTAGAATTCGCCCGAATAAGCGGCATTACCACCGGCTTCCAAGCGTGAGATGATATTCTTAAATTCGGCATCGGTGGCAAGGGTGATTTCAGTCACAGCAGCAGTGCCGGTCCATTGAAATTGGAAACCCATAGGCGCAAGTTCGCCGTTGAGGGGGAAAGTCAAGGTAGGTTTTTGCGACTTGCCGAGAGTAGCACCCTCAAAGGTGGCAGCCCACTCGTTGCCATATCGGTCGAGCACAGCCACGGCATAGTTGTAGTTGTCGAGGTCGGCATCGGCAATACCATATTTAGGGTATTTCACCTCATAAGCAGGAATATCATACGATTTTGAGTAGGAAATGCCGAGCAGATATTGTGCATCTTTTGCAAACGCTTTCTTGTCGAGCGTCTTGGGCACAGCATAGATGGCGTAGCGCACATTGTCGGGACCGCTCCATGAGAGAGTGCGGCTACTACGCTTCACCGACGAAGCCAAGCCCGGACATTCGGCGTTGAGCCAAAGCACTGCCGGAGTAAACGAACGGGTGTCGAAGAGGGAGTTGCGGAGATAGTTCATCAGGGTCACGTTTTTGCCGTTGACGCGGCGTTGGAAATCGCGCAATGACTTCCATGGGAAATACACCGTACCCGGAGTGCTTCCCGAAACGGAATTATGAGTGATGGCTATTTCATTGTAAAACTCTTCAAGATTCTGCCCGTTGAGCAAGTTGCTCGCAAGGTCTTGGCTCACAAAGCAGTGACGGTTGTATTTAGCACACACCTTATACCACCACGGAGCGATAGCGGCAAAGTCGGCAGCATCATAGCCTATAGGCCAGTAGATTTGCGGCGAAATAAAGTCGATGGAGCCTTCCGAAATCCAAGCCATCGGGTCGGAGAAGATACCGTTGTATTGCCAGTCGCTGCCGGGAGCCGGCTCCACACCGTATTTTGCTGCTACGGTAGAGTTAGAGCAAGCCACACCTGCCGGACCGATGCCAAAGCGCACCCAGGGTTTGGTGCTCTTGATATAGTTGTTCACTCGGCGCACCATATCGTTGATATTTTCTCTACGCCAATCGCCTTGCGACATTGCTGCCGTTCCGGCACTTGCCTTGTAGGCATTATATTGAGTGGCGTCTAAATCGTTGGGTACACCATTTTGGTAGAAGTAGTCGTCAAACACCACACCATCGATATCGTATTTATCCATTATGTCAGCAACTATATCCACGATGCGTTGCTTTACCTCCGGCAATGCCGGATTGAGGATAGTCCAAGTGCGCTCGGTGGTGGTCCACTTAAGGAGCCAATCGGGGTGAGAGTTTTCGTAGTTGAGGTCACCGCCGGCATCTCCCCAACCCGTTTTAGAAGTGGAGTTGATGTAGCGGTAAGGGTTAATCCAAGCATATACCTCCAAGCCTTTAGAGTGAGCTTGCTCAATGATATATGCAAAGGGATCGAATACCGGAGCCACACCGCGCCCGCCACTGCTCACATAGCTTGACCACGGCTCATATTTGGAGTCGTACATAGCATCGCACATAGCACGCACATGGTAATAGATGGTGGTGTAGTTGTTGCGAGCCAACGAGTCAATGGCATTGCGACATCCCTTTTTAGCTGTCTCGGCATTGCTCATAGAGATAGGTCCGGAGGGCCAGTCGTTGATAAATCCTGACATCCACACTGCGCGTTGCTCATGCTTTAAAGCGCTTGCCGGAGAGGTAAGGCAAAGGAGCAGTGCCACAACAGACAAAGTGAGTAAAAAATTTTTCTTCATTTTCGTAGTATTTTCTAAATTTTAAAACAATGGCTGTCCTCCCAGTCAACCTGTATTGCTATGAGAACAGCCATTGCCGTTTGCTATTTACTTACCGCCTTGTGGCGGCACATCTTCTTAGAAAAGTTTCGTCTTGTTGTCGTTGATAACAATACCGAGAATCTTTTCGCCACACACATCGATGCTTTCAACCTTGCTTGTAGCATAGTTGAAACGCTTCAAGCCGGTAGCATAAATCGACTTATCGCCGGAGTCTTTGTTAAATCCGAAATAAACGTCACCGGTTTCAGAGTCTAAAGCCATTTGCGTGCAGTAGAGTCCTTCGTCGGCATTGTTGCATCCCATTTCGGCAATCATCGTAGCTCTTGCGGTGAAGTCTTTTGCCACTATGCTTGCATCAGCTGCAGGCAACGGATACTGATAGAATCCGTCATCAGATTGCCAACGCCATACATAGAGGTGTCCGCGAGTTTCGTCGATAGTAAAGCCCTTAAGTTTCACGCCGGAGAGCACCACTTTGTAAGGAGCCTGAGCCTTAGCATAGTCATCCACCTTGTCACTCCATTTGAAGCGGTAGATGCCGTTGCCGTTAAAACATTTGCCCCACCAGTAGATGCCTGCTTTGTCTTTGTAGAGCGAAGTAGACATAGCACCGTAGGAATACGACTTGTTGTAATAGCCTAACCATTGGTTGTTCATCACATAGTTGCTTTCTTCCTTTGCGCCGCGAGTCTTCAAAGGCATTGAGCGCAAGCCGGTGTTACGGTCGGAGTAAATAAGGTCGCTACCGTCAACCAATCCATAGTACGGGTCGTTGTAAGCTGAGCCGCCGATGTTGGTTACCATCACATTGGTGCCCGTTCCGTCGACTTTCATAACAGTGATTTTACCGTCGCCGCCATCGGTTTCTCCGGTAGCAGTGTAGGTAAACTGCTTGCCGGCATCAAGGATATAAATCCAAGATTGACCCTCTTCGTCGGTGTAGCAGCAGAGAGAGTAAGGCACTTTGCCTGCACCTACACCCATATCAAACGGGAGGTTTTTGGTGCCTGCGGGAAGCTCACCTTCGGGGATTAGCTTCAACGCCTTGATATTACCATCTTTAGCTGCATAATAAAGAGTTTTGTATTCTTTAGGCGCACCCACTTGCACATTGACATAGCTGTCTTCCAAACGGCGATTAACGCCATCGGTGTCGAAGGTGGTCTTCAGCTCGATACGTTGCGAACCGATGTTGCTGAAGCGCACCTTACCCGGATAGGTTACATTGCCTTGTTCGTCGGCATAACCGGTGAATGTGGTCAAAGGATTGCCGGAAGCATCGATGGTGCCTTCAGGGAATAACCATTCGTATTTCACCTTTTTGTTTTCCGGGTTAGGGATGGTGATTTTAAACGAAACGCTGACATCGTTGCAACTGAGCACTTCTGCCGATTGTTCTTCGATGCTCAACACCGGCACAATGTCGTAAATCATCAAAGGGATAGTGCGAGAGCCTACACCGTCGATAGTGAGTTTCACCTGATAGGTTCCGGCAGCTTCATACTTGTGTATCGGATTGGCTTCAGTAGAGGTAGTGCCGTCGCCGAAATCCCAAGTGAGATTACCGCTTTTAGATGATTTGTTGGTAAATTGGATGTGAGAAACGACATAAAAGTCCATGCCATATTCCACTTCGCCACTCTCGTTGGCTGCAACACTATAGGTGAAGTCCACATCTTTCGACGGAAAATCCTTGTAGTCGGGGTCGGCATCCACACACGAAGATACCATTACAGCCAAAGCAGCGATAAAACTGATATTTAATAAGAATCTTTTCATTTCTTACACTTTAGGAAGGTTAGTTAATCGTTACTTCTTTGTTGTCGGTGGTGTAACCCACATTACCGGCGGTGTCAACAACCTTAAACGTGTAGTTAATCTTGTATTGACGAGAGAAATCTACGTTATAGGTGTTGTCCTCAGTCAAAATCCATGAGGTGAACGGTATCAACTTAATCAAGTCGGTAAATACCGGTGCATACTCAGCTACCAAGGTTGTCACAATAGCACCCTTGTCGTCGTCGTAGCGGCAGAAAACCCACTTCGGTGATTCATACACGTCGTAGTAATTCTTGGA
>SFVH01000057.1 GCA_004561555.1 bacterium | reverse complement strand
AAGGGAGAAAAACTCACGGCGACCTACCCTGACGGAGTGACATCGCTGAACACCTCAACTCACACTGTGCTCACCATCAATTTGAGTGAGCCAACCTATGTGGGTATTCGCGGTGAATATGTTTACATCGACGATTTTACGGCAGAACGAGCCGTAATCATACCAAAAAGAGAGGCGAAAC
The DNA here is from genome assembly GCA_004561555.1 of bacterium. Classification (GTDB taxonomy): domain Bacteria; phylum Bacteroidota; class Bacteroidia; order Bacteroidales; family Muribaculaceae; genus Limisoma. Next base: position 8,184 of record SFVH01000057.1, on the reverse strand, counting down.
TCTCCTCAGTGACTATGACACCGACTGATAAAGCCGCGGCTAATGCTGAAGGTAATATTATTGTTACTCTCACCGGCACATTGACCAATAGCGGTGATGCTACCCTTAATATCGGCGATGAAGACTTCAGCGTTGCTGTCTATAACTGGAGCACATCTACGGCTTACGACGCTGTGCCTGTAAACACAACATTGGCTGCCGGGGAGAGCACTACAGTGACAGCTACAGCAACAATCCCGGTCACTGAATATTTGCGTCAACGCTTCGACTTGAAAGAAAACGTATCAAGCACCACCGCTTACGGCGGTTGGCTGGATTTGTATCCAAACGTGCCGGTATTTGAGTTCGCGCTCAACACTGCTGCTGATGCCATAACTTCAGGCTCTGAAATAGCTTTCGGCACCACTAAAGACACCGATGTGGAAAAGAAGATTTATATCATCAACACCACCGGTGGCGCCACACTTAATGTCACCAACGCAGTAGTGCCTGATGGATTCTCAATAGTCAGCATAGCTCTTGATGAAACTGATGCCGTATCGACCACTACCTTCCCATTTGCCATTCCTGCTTTCAAGCGTGCCATTCTCACCGTAGCTATGGACCACAATATAGCAGGAAATCGCACCGGCGACATCACTATCAGTGCCGATGGCTTTGAAAATGCGATATTCCCGGTGAGTGGTATGGTCATTGACCCCTCAAAGGTTTATGAAACTTTTGAAGGTGGATTATTCCCTAATGGTTCTCTTGTGGAGTATAATGGTGCAAGCAAATCGTGGACCATTGAGAAGCATAGTTATGCCTCTAAATGTATGAAGAATGGAGGTGTAAGCCCTGAAACTAAAGCAATTTTGCCAAAGATGGCGTTTGCTTCTGGCGATGTGTTGATGTTTGATGCAGCAGCGCGTAGTAGTTCTACTTCTTTTTTGAATGTGTATATCTCTGCCGACCGCAAAAATTTCACTTTGCTCAAGAGCATTAACACTACCTCTGAAGACGAATCATGCAAATTTTCTACCGACAGATATTCTACAAGTTCTTCCATCGACACTTGGAAATTTAAGACTTTCACTGTTGATATCCCTGAAGGTGAGTGGTATGTAGCATTTAGTGCAGGCTACTGCTGGGTAGATAATATCGTAGGTGGCACTTTATTATCATTGCCCGAAAACGAGACCATAATCTATGGTGTCACCATCCCGGAAGAAGCCACTTGCAACCACTCTTACGAAATCGCCGGTCAGCTCTTCAACCTCACAGCAGCAGACTTCGCTGAAGGAGAATATGAAGCACGGTTCTATGTGGGAGACGAACTTTCAGGCAAAAAGGCTATCGCAGCTACTGCCGCTACTGATGCTTCTCGATTCAGCATCACTGTCACTCCTCATGAGGCAGGCACTTTTGTAGCCCACCTCGACATCGTGAAGGTTGCCGACGGCACTGTCATCAACACTCTCTCCGGCTCGCAGACCGTAGCAGAGGAAGTGATTGTTGGCGAGCAACAAGTGGGTAATGCTACCGGCACTTCTTCATCATCTCCGGTTTATACCAACTGGAAAAATTCCAACACGGAAACTGTTTATTTGGCTTCTGAAATTAACCTTCCCGCAGGAACAGCTATACATGGTCTTAATTTCAAAGGATATAATACTTCTGCAGATTGGACCACTCATCTCACCGTTTATATAGAAAACACCTCAGATGAAGTCCCTAACGAAACTGAAATGAGCGATGTGTCAAAAATGACTCTCCTCTACGATGGTGACTACACTTTCAAAAAATCAGGCTCTTCTTCAAATTATGTTAATCTTTTGGATTTAACATTCAATGAAGACTTTATCTACACAGGTGGAAATATCCGCATCGTATGTTGTAATCGCACTAATAGTTACAAGTCGTTTAACTTCGTGCACGACAAAAATGTAACGACCCAAACAAGACAACAACATTGGGATGATGGTAACCCGACTGCCTGGTCGACTACTACAATGCCCGTGGTTTACTTTTATGTGGATAAGGAGGCTTCCACTCTCAGCGGTACGGTGACTGACGGCACTAACCCGGTGGAAGGCGCTGAAGTGAAGATTGCCGATGGTGACGTCTACTACAAAGGCACTACCGATGCAGAAGGTAAATATTCGTTTACCGTATATCAAGATAAGCGCAACTACTCGCTGACTGTGAAGAAGAGCGGATATTTCGACTATTCTGATGAAATAAATCTTAATGGCGGTGCGCTCGTGAAAAACATCGTGCTCCAAGATGCTTCCGGCTTCAAATTGTTAAGCGCTACATTCCCGACTAATGGTGAAGTTAACTCGGCTATGACCGTTACTGCTCAGTTGCTCAACGGTGTAGAAAAGCGCGAAGGCTCTTACTCCGCTGCGCTTTATGTCAACGACGAAATTGTAGCCTCGGCTCCGGCATATGCTATGGGCGAAAATGCTACCGTTGATTTCTCCTTCTCCTACACTCCTCATGTCTGTAGCTCAAAGCGAACCGGCTACAATATCTATTGCCGAAGAAAAGGCCGTTGCCGAACAACAAGTGGGTGCTCACAGCACTTCTTCCAAAAACGGACCGGCATACCTCTTCTACAAGCGTAGTAAGACTGAGTTGATTTATCCGAAAAGCTACATCAACCTTCCCGCCGGCACTGCTATACAGTCGATTAAGTTTAAGGGTTATGTGAGTAGCGCAAAATCCGCTATCTTCACTTATAACGCTTGGATGGGTAACGTGGCTGAAGGCACTGCTCTTCAAGGCGAAACCACAGAGGGTATGACACAAATTATGAAGGGTTCTAATTCAGAATTTGTTGATATCCTTACCATCGACCTTCCCGAAGGCTTTGTTTATGACGGTGGCGACCTTCGCTTCTTCTTCACTTGCGAAAGCACAGACTACACCGGAGGCGTTTACTTCGATGTTACTTCAATCACCGGTCAAGCCAAACAAGGCAGTAATGATAATTCTACACTGGACGATATATCTCTATCTAACAGCATCCCATTGCCTGTGCTCTACCTCGGCATGGACCCGAAAAAGACTGTTAGCGGTGTAGTTACTGATGCTGCTACCTCCGAGCCTATTGAAGGAGCAACGGTGACACTGATGAACGACAACATACGCTATTCAGGCACTACAGATGCCTCCGGAGCTTACTCAATCGATGTTATCAAACATTCGTTAGACTATTCAGTGCTCGTTAAAGCGCCGGGTTATAGCAAGGGTTCGTTGATAAGCTTGTCGTTTGCCACAGGCGACCAAACCGACGTAAACTTCGCCCTCAACAAGGTTTACACCGTAAAAGGTAATGTCGTAAACCTCGACGGCTATCCCGTAGAAGAAATGAACACAAGTCTCAAACACGGCGATAATGTCATTGCTTTTGTGATAACCGACGAAAACGGAGCATATCAGTTTGATAATGTAGAAGTAACCGACGACACTTGGGCTATAGAATTTGAAGGCACTGCCGACTGTGCCGGTACCACAGTGGCAATCTCTACTTCTACCGCTGTTGATGGCGTGATTACTATCAACGCAACGCTCAACGATGCCAGCTATAAAACCGCTAAGGGTGTGGTTACCGATGCCGAGACTAATGCTCCGGTAGCAGGTGCTGAGGTTTCTGTTTCAAATATGATGAAGACCTACACCACCACTACCGACGAAAATGGAGCTTACTCAATCGAAATTGACCAATATCGCAGTCAAATCTACAACCTTGAAGTATCGGCACCGGGCTATGCCTCTTATGTAGGCGAGTCTGCCGTATGGTTCCAATTCGGCTCGGCTGAATGTGTCAACAATGTTGCTCTGAATAAAGTATTTACCATTGCCGGTAAGGCGAAAGACCTCGATGGCTATGGTATCGAAGGCATGACCGTCAACCTCAAAGAAAGTGACGTGACTATCTTGAGCACTGTCACCGATAGCGAAGGTGCTTACTCTTTTGAAAACATCGACCTTTCTTTCGGCACATGGAAACTCGAATTTACCGGTACTGCCGATTGCGCACCGCTGTCAACTCTTGTCGACAAGAGTGCCGCTCAAGCCGGTGTTGTTACTGTAGATGTTACCCTCCCGGATGTGGCATTTAAGACCGCTAAGGGTGTGGTTACCGATATGGCTACCGGTGAACCTATCGAAGAGGCAAACGTGGTAATTCACAACTCAACAATATACTATGGCACCGTTACCGATAGCAATGGAGCTTATTCGATTGAAATTGACCAATATCGCAGTAAAATCTATAATATCTATGTAATTGCTTCGGGATATTGCTCATATGTGAGCGAATCTGCCGTATGGTTCCAATGGGGCTCCGGCGAATGTGTCAATGACATACAGCTTCTCAAAGCTTATAAAGTGAAAGGTTCGGTTATTGACAACAATAACGCTCCGATTGTCGGTTATGAAGTGAAACTCTGCGACGAAGGGTCGGTAGTGCTTACAGCAACCACTGATGCTGAAGGCAAGTATGAATTTGACTCTTTGATTGACATCTTTGACGGTGTGTGGAGCGTAGACTTCGACAGTAATAATGAATACAGCGAATACCACAAGCCTATCTCTTTTGAAGACGGCGAAGACAGCGTGGTTACTGTTGATGCTCAACTCACATATCTCGGTGCTGTGGGCTCACTCAATGCCGACTCTTTGATGGTGTATGGTGCTAAGGGTGCTATCATCGTGAAAGCTCCGAAGGCTACCGTGGTCAACGTCTACAATGCTGCCGGTGTTTTGATGCGCAGCGTAGCTGTAGAGCCGGGCACTACTCGCCTCGATGGCTTCACCGCCGGCGCCTACATCGTGGGCTCCACCAAGGTGGCTGTGAAATAGCAAGTAGCAGTGCTCCGCACTGCGGTTATAAGGTTAAAGGGTTATGAGTTCACCTCCTCATAACCCTTTTCCTTTGTCTATAGCGAAGTCATTTCTTCATTTAACAATGTTTTACCTTTAAATGATACGCCGTAAAGGAAGTGTATTGTATTTTTGCGCATAAAATTTTTTTGTACGGTGAAGACTTCAATAAAACCGAATTTTTTTATGGGGCTTTACGACAAGGTGTCGGATTTGCTCCGCTATCTATGGCATGGGGCCAAAAAGTTTTGGCAATGGTATAAAATCACTTATCACAAAGCCCGCTGGTACGGGAAAACAGGCATTGTATTTGCCTCAATGATAGTGTTGTTTTTCGTGTATCTTTTCCTTGTTGACATCAATTTCTTGTGGCTCTTCGGCAAGTCGCCAAGCTTAAGCGATATCTCCAATCCCAAGCAAGATGTGGCTTCAATGATATATAGCGAAGACGGAGTGTTGTTGGGTCGCTATTATCGCGAAAACCGCATCCCGGTGGAATATGATGAGATTAACCCTATGATGATTAATGCGCTGATAGCAACCGAAGACGAGCGTTTCTACGACCACTTCGGGATTGACTTGCAAGGTGTAGGTGCCGCCGTCAAAGACGCCGTGTTGCATGGCGAAGCACGTGGCGCCAGCACAATCACACAGCAACTGGTGAAAAACATGTTTCGTATGCGTAGCGCATATTCAACCGGACTCACCGGATATATCCCAGGAGTGAGGATGGTGGTGATGAAGTCGAAAGAATGGGTTACCGCCGTCAAACTTGAAATGTTTTTCTCTAAAGAGGAAATCCTTACAATGTACTTAAACACCGTGGATTTTGGAAGCAACGCCTACGGCATCCGTACGGCTGCACAGACCTACTTCAGCACAACACCCGACAAACTGAAAATTGAGGAAGCGGCGGTGCTCGTGGGAATGCTTAAAGCTACCACCTACTATAATCCTCGCATCAATCCTGAAAACAGCAAGCGACGCCGCAACGTGGTGTTCAACAACCTCTATAAGAAAAATTTCATCACCCGTGAGGAGTATGACTCACTGTGCGCGCTGCCTTTGATACTGAAATATAACCCGCAAAAGCCTTCAGACGGCATTGCCCCTTACTTCCGCGATGCTCTTGCCAACGAGCTTGTAGGATGGTGTAAAGACAACGGCTACGACCTCTACGGTGACGGCTTGAAAATCTACACCACCCTCGACTCCAAGATGCAGCGTTATGCCGAAGAGGCGGTGGCAAAACATATGCAACAAGTGCAACGCAACTTCAACGCCGATTGGGGACGCGAGAATCCCTGGAGAGGCGATGACCGACAAGAGCTGAAGGGTTTTATCGAAGGCATAGCTCGTCGCACCGACTCTTACAAACGATTGCAATCTATTTTCCCGGACAACCCTGATTCGGTGGATTATTATATGAATGTACCACATCGTGTCACTCTGTTTGACTATGATAAGGGCAGTCACATCAAATATATGAGCACGATGGACTCTATTCGATATATGGTGCGATTTATGCACTGCGGATTTGTAGCCATGGAGCCACAGACAGCGAAAATAAAGGCATGGGTAGGCGATGTGGATTACAACCATTGGCAATATGACAAGGTCACCGCAGAGCGTCAGCCCGGCTCTACCTTTAAACTCTTTGTCTACACTGCCGCTATGGAAGCCGGACTAAGCCCTTGCGACGACCGTATCGACCAATGGAAGCAATATGACGCCACCGACGCGGCCGGCAAGCCCACAAAATGGGCGCCTCGTAATGCCAACGGATACTATACCGGTGCACCGATGTCATTGAAACACGCGTTCTCCAACTCAATAAATTCGGTAGCCGTGGCTTTGGGACAAGAAGTGGGTATGGACAACGTAATCAATACTGCCCACCGAATGGGCATAAATTCGCCTCTCAAAAACACTCCGGCTCTTGCCCTCGGCACAAGCGATGTCACCCTTCTCGAAATGGTAGACGCCTACTGCACCGTGATGAACGACGGGAAACATAATCCTCCGGCTTTTGTGGAGAGAATTGAAGACCGAAACGGTAAAGTGATTTATGAGCGAGAACCTCTTAATGAACAAGTGATAAGTCGCGAATCTGCTTTCTTAATGCAGCAGATGCTCCTCGCCGGTATGACAGAGTCAGGAGGCACTTCTCAAGCTCTTTGGGGATACGACATCCATCGGTTTAATACCAACTTCGGCGGTAAAACCGGAACCACCTCAAACAACAGCGACGGATGGTATGTAGGAGTTACAAAAAATTTGGTGGCCGGTTGTTGGTGTGGAGGCGAATATCGCAGTGTGCATTTCCGTAGTGGTAGAATGGGACAAGGTAGCCACTCCGCTCTCCCGGCTTTTGCCTACTTTATGGAAAAAGTGCTCGCCGACCCTAAATTGGCTAAGCGTTATCGCGGGAAAATCGCCGACAAGCCGACATTTGCTCTCGACCGCTCTTATTCTTGCTCCGGCTTTGTCGCTCCCGTAGATTCGCTGGAGATGGACAGTACTCTTCTCATCGTCCCCGAAGATTTTCAAGAGGAGATTGTGGAGAAGGAAGAAGCTCCGGCTCAATCTGACATTACGGAATAATTGACATGTATTCTTTTTTTCAAGAAGACGGCATTTGGTCGTCTTCTACTTTTTAATCATCTTACAAATTAAAAAAAATAGGTTTTCAGAGACATATAGCTATATTTTTACGCAAAAATATAGAATAATTATAGCATATGTGATTATTATTATATATTTTTGCAAAAACTATTTTTTCAATCTTATTTAATTATTTTTATGAAAAAGGTTTATCTATTATTATTGCTTTTGGTGCTTGCCATAGTCTCGCCTGTGGCACGAGCAGAAGTGGTAAGCCCTTACAGTTTTGGCTTTTCAGGGCTCGACACTTCCTCACATAGTTTTGCACCATATGGATGGGGACATATAGTAGAGTCGTATTACGACGATTCCTATTATGAAACCGAATACGTCGCTTACACTCAAAAAGAGTATTTGGGTGTAGACGATGGACCTTGTTTGTTAGTTGGAAGCCAGAACCTTGGTAGTTACTATGGTGGGTATCAAGATGTTTACGACTTGTTGGTTTCTCCATTAGTGAGCGGTAAGGTTACTATTTCCGTACGTCAATCTCAGGGTTCAGGAAATATAGAGTTTTATGCTTGCTCACTTTCCGGCACCACCTATACCAAGGGAGAAAAACTCACGGCGACCTACCCTGACGGAGTGACATCGCTGAACACCTCAACTCACACTGTGCTCACCATCAATTTGAGTGAGCCAACCTAT
>SFVH01000056.1 GCA_004561555.1 bacterium | reverse complement strand
TCGTCAGCCACAACAAGACATTCGTCGTGACATATTACCCACGTTTCTTGCCATGTTGTAGACCATGCCAACCCTATGGCATTGCTCACTTTCAACGATGTGGCTTTCACCTTGCTTCCTTCATAACGGCAGAACCGGTTGCCACGGTCGATAAAAGTCAAGCCGCGGGAGGTGACGGTGAGATTACGAGGTGAGTCGACGGTGTGGCGCGAAATAAGAGTGGCGGCTGTGCAGTGTCCTTTGTTGTCAAACGACAGCAGACGCATCCCGTCGGAAGAAAACACGCACGCCGGACTGCGCCCAAGGAGCCACGACGAGCCGTAGCGCATTGTCGGTGAGATAGCGTTAACATCCGGCACTCTGACATCAAGGCTCTGCAAGAGAAGTGGATTACTTATCGTTGCGCAACATAGCATATGTGGCAATTCAATGGTTGGCATTATTGCTTGTGGGATTGAAATGTCGGTGGTGATGGTGAGAAGAAATCCGTCGACATTTACTGCATAAGCGTAGGCGCCATCTGCCGATGGCGTGAGTGGTATGCTCACTCGGCGTCGTTCACCCGAAGCGATGATGGTCACAGTGAGACATCGGGCACGGCTGTCGGCAACCACAATCATTGGAGACAGTCGCATAGCATAGTGTTCTCCAACTTCAGCCCTCACCGTGCGTGATATCCCTTGTGGTGTGGCATAGTCTATTGTCACAAAGGTGCTTGCCACACCGTCGCAGAGATCATCGGGATCGACAAGTGATAGATAATAAGGTGGTAAGGGCATATGGCTCACAATGTCGCCGACGAGGAGTTTGCCTCCTGCCTCAGCCATCACCTTCGCTCCTACGTGTAGCGGGAGTTGTGGCACAGCTATCTCGCCGTCGGGGATTACCTTTATCGCCACCGTGCCGTCGCCTGTCGGCAAAATGCCCTCACCGCTGATTATGCCTTGTCGGAAGCCGTCGATATCGGTAATCACCGCTATCTGTCGCCACGACGATGCTTCGGCAAGTTTGCGCAATTTCTCTTCATCGCCGCTGCCGCGCTCTTTAATGGTAATGTATTTTAGCGACGGATTGGCGGTGCTCTCAGTGGTTTGAATATCCACATAGCGTTGCTCGTCATCGTAGCTTGCCGCCCACACTTCTATGGCTTTCACTAACGATGCCCATTGTCCGATGCCCGGCGATATAAGCCGCATTGTGGGCCGCCACGCCATGGCATTTATAGAGAAACCTTCGGTGAGAAGCGAGCCGTCGGCTTTCACCTCGGCTTGTAGCATGTTGTCGTTGCCCGAAGGTTGTTGTGTCTCGCCCCATAGTAGACTGTCGTCATAGAGGCGGAGTGCCAACCGGAGTTTTATGCGTTGCAAGCACAGTCCGGTGGTGGCGGCTTGCGCTCGTAGCTGCTTCACTGCGTCGTCCCACTGCGACATCACCATCTGCTCGTCTTTGCGACACAAGCCTTCGTTCCAGTGGTTGTATGTTTGGGTGAGGGTCACATTTTTGTGAGGCGTTGATAGCGGGATGCCCGTTGAAGTGCCGAATGTCACCGTAGGCACCTCCGGCATCGCTCCGAGGTAGCTGTAACCGTCGCCGTTATACCATGCATAAGTTAGGGTGTCGCCACCGCCAAACACCACAAAGTCGCCTGCCACTGTCATCTCTACCTCGCTATTGCTCTCAAAGAGAAGTTGCTCGCAAGAGGTGAAATTGCCGTCAGCATCGCTATAGCCGATGACAACCACTTGGCAGTGATTGCGTTGCACAAAGAAATATCGCCTTGAAGAGCGCAGGTCGTCGCCCAGCAGTCGGTCGCCGGCATTCTTTTCGCCTATTTCCTTAGCGCGACCCACAACAGTGAGCCTTTCTACATTGCGTCGCAGATTGATATACTCGCGCCCGTCTCTGCAAGAGCCGTCGGGCATCTTAAGATTGAAAGTTCGAATTGTGTTTTTCATTTCCCAGACAATGATTTTTGGCAAAAATAATCATGTCGAGTACCTGACTTCCCGAAAAAGGACCATTCCTAATTCTTAACTGTGATAAATATCATGTCAACAGGTTTCTCATTATCACAAGATTTTTAATGCTATAGCTGCACAAGCCTCTGCATCGGCAAGCGCATGATGGTGGTTTCTCAAGTCATATCCGCAACGAAGTGATGCTGCGTCGAGTGTGCTCGACTCGCCGGGCCATTGTCGACGTGAGGCAATGCAAGTGCAATGAAATTCGTAGTCGGGATAATCCATCTGATAGACGCGGAATGCGGCTTTAAGGCAACTCTCATCAAAAGCTTTGTTGTGAGCCACCAACGGCAGCTCTTCGATGAGTGGCTGGATTTGCTGCCACACTTCGGGAAATATTGGGGCATCATCGGTGTCGGTGATACAGAGTCCGTGCACTCGGCTACACCAATAATTGTAATATTCCGGCTCGGGCTTGATGAGCGAGTAGAATTTTTTTTCAATCTTCCCTCCACGCACTATAACCACGCCCACGGAGCACACCGATGAACGTTCGTTGTTGGCTGTCTCAAAGTCTATTGCTGCAAAGTCTTGCATATTACTCTCGTTTGTTGCCTGACATTTTTAATCGCCCACATTTAATGATAGCATTATCGGGTATGCTAAGGAGTCTTCAGGATTGGTGTCTTCTGCGATTTGTGAAGGGTTGATTGTTAACAATTTCACGTTACCTTTTTGTCGTGATATTTCTTCAACATCTTCTTTCATGCTTGAATCGGCAATCACGCATATTCGCTTGATATTTTGTTGTGACACAGCCACGCTAAGTAGGTCGAGGGTGAATTCTTCGGATGGAGCCATATTCTCCGATTTCCCAACGAAAAATTCTATTATGCCTGCATCGGTTTGATATGACGCTTGCGAATAATTTTTTTCGATGTCCGGCGTTGTAAATGCACTGAATAGTTTTGAGTCGCACAATGCCATCATGACCACTATCTGATTGTCGCTGCCTTCAATATTGTTGAGGGTGCTGACATAGTAGGCAAATTGAGCCAATTCAATGGGCTGTGTCGTAGCGTCGGTTTTTTCATCAAAAAATGATTTCATATCTTTTGTTACGAAATCTAAATAGTCGCCGTCTATGATAATGCAGAGGTCGATGTCTGTAGTATTTTGATTCATATATATAAGTTTTTTGACAAAGTTAGCTTCTTTAAGGTAAATAATTCGTATGTTTGTGATGAATTTTTTCAAATATGGAAGTAAGCAACAATATCATAAAGTGGGTATATTCGTTGTCGCAAAAGAAAAATCGCGATAAGGAGAAATGTTTTGTCGCCGAGGGCTCTAAGTGTGTCCTCGACACGATAGGTAATTTTAAGGTGCGGCATTTGTTCGCTACCGAGCAGTGGGTTGAGGCTCACTCGGATGTGTGCCACGAAATGTTGGAGATTGTTTCTCGTCGACAAATGGATAAGATGTCGATGCTTAAGACAGCTTCCGACGTGATGGCAGTGTATGAGTTTAAGGTTGTTCCCGCAATTGAGATGCTCGACAAGAAGCTCTCGTTGGTGCTCGATGGTATCCAAGACCCGGGAAATCTTGGCACAATTATCCGAATTGCTGATTGGTTTGGCATTGAAAATGTGTTTTGTAGCAACGATACCGTCGATGTGTATAACCCGAAAGTGGTGCAAGCCACAATGGGTGCAATTTCGCGTGTTAACGTGAGGTATGGCTCTCTTCCGCAGCTGTTTCAAAAGTATCCTCATCTGCCGGTTTATGCCACGATGCTTGACGGGAGTAATTTGTATGATGCCGATTTGCAAAATAGGGGTTTTATCGTAATGGGTAATGAAGGTAAGGGTATTTCGGAAGAGGTGGCAGGATTTGCTAATAAGAAGTTGCTGATACCATCGTTCCCTAAAGGTGCTGTTACTTCTGAATCGTTAAATGTAGGTATGGCTACTGCTGTGGTGGTGGCTGAATTTCGTCGTCGTATTATTTAATGGGGTGTATGGCTAAAGAAAAGTCTATATTTTTTTGTTCTAATTGTGGCAACGAGTCGCCTAAGTGGCTCGGGAAATGTCCCGCTTGCGGCGAATGGAATACATACACGGAAGAAAGAGTGAAAGTAAGCAAAAACGCTCGTTCATTGTTGCCACAATCCAAGTTGGAGTCGCATCCGTTGAAGCTCTCGGAGATTAAGCAGGAGTCGTTGGAGCGGTTGTCAATGCCAAGTGGCGAACTTAATAGGGTGCTTGGAGGAGGGTTGGTGCCGGGCTCGATAATCCTTATCGGGGGTGAGCCGGGTATCGGTAAGTCAACGCTCGTGTTGCAAAATATGATTCGCATCCGTAGTCGTAAGGTGCTGTATGTGTCGGGCGAGGAAAGTGCACAACAACTGAAAATGAGGGCCGAACGTCTCGGTGTCGATGGCGGTGAGTGCTACATCGTCTGCGAAACATCGCTGGAGATTATTTTTCAGCATATTAATAATAGCAACCCGGGTATCGTGGTCATCGATTCTATCCAAACCATCGCTTCGGAGGCTCTCGAGTCGGCTGCCGGTAGTGTGGGGCAAGTGAGGGAGTGTGCTGCAGCGTTGCTCAAATATGCTAAGGAGAGTGGGGTGCCGGTTATCCTTATCGGACATATTAATAAGGAGGGAAGTATCGCCGGCCCTAAGGTGCTCGAACATATCGTTGACGCTGTGCTGCAATTTGAAGGCGACCGTCATTATATGTATCGAATTCTTCGCTCTATAAAAAATCGCTTTGGAAGTACTTCTGAAATGGGTATTTATGAGATGACTCAAGTGGGGTTAAGAGAAGTGGCTAACCCTTCGGAATTGCTAATCTCCGATGCAGAAGCCGAACTGTCGGGCTCAGCCGTGGGAGTGACAATTGAGGGGGTGCGCCCGTTGCTCGTGGAGTCGCAAGCTTTGGTGAGTACTGCCGCTTATGGCACAGCTCAGCGCTCTGTCACCGGGTTTGATGCAAAACGTATGAATATGCTCCTCGCTGTTTTAGAAAAAAGGGTGGGTTTTAAATTGGCATTGAAGGATGTGTTCTTAAATATCGCCGGAGGATTTAAGGTTAATGACCCGGCGTTAGACCTCGCGGTTATTAGCTCGATTTTGTCGTCTAATGTCGACATGCCTATCTCACGGAGTGTATGCTTGACCGGTGAAGTGGGGTTGTCGGGCGAAATTCGTCCGGTCACTCGTCTCGAACAGCGCATCGTGGAAGCTGATAAACTTGGTTTCTCTAAAATTTTTGTGCCTCATAATAATCTTAAAGGGGTGAATTTGAATCGTTTTAAAGTTGAGGTTGTGGAAGTGTCGAGGGTGGAAGATGTTTTCCGCAGTCTCTTCGGATAAGTATTATTGCATTGTTGAGCCGGATAATTCACTCCAATAGCGTCTTGATTGATTTTTTTTGTTTTGCAATTGCCAAT
>SFVH01000023.1 GCA_004561555.1 bacterium | reverse complement strand
ATTTGCCGACGTTCTCCAGTGGTCTTCAAGCAATCCCGATGTTGCTACTGTAGATAATAATGGATTAGTAACAGCAATCACAAAAGGTGATTCCAAAATCATCGCAACTACTTGCGATGGTAGCAATCTCTCGACCTCCTGCATTATCAAGGTGTGTGAATCGAATGACGAGGCACTTGCGGCACTCAATGCACTTGTTGCAAATGCAGAAACACTATACAACAATAGTGTAGAGGGGGATAGAATCGGTGATTATACACCCGGCGCTCGTGCTGAATTATTTGCTTCAATCGAAAGTGTGAAGTCAAAAATAAGCGAATCGATGAGTGCGGATGAAATAACCGCTTGCACTAACGAAATTAAAGCAGCGATACAATTGTTTGAGAGCAAAAAAGTTACAAACTGCGAAGACACAGACGTATCACTCCACGATAATATTATCTTTATCGAAAACGCAGAAGCATTTGTCGGTAAGAGTGTCACACTTTCATTGAAAATGAACAACACAATAGTTCCTGTCGGCTTCCAATGCGATTTCTATGCTCCGAGCAAGACATCCGTGCCCACCGACGAGGATGGTTTCTATGCGATAGATTTGAGTACCGAGCGAACAACCGCAAGCCGCACCAATATATTTGAGTCGGGATTGCAAAAAGATGGTGGTATAAGAATACTTGCCGCTTCAACAAGAAATTATCCGTTCTCAGGAAATGAAGGAGAAGTTATTACCATCACACTTAATGTCGATGCCGACCTTGAGGAAGGCGAGTATCCGTTGATTTTGCGCAATGTCATTATTTCGGATGCTCAAAGTAATACATATTCGGTAGATTATGTAAAAAGCACACTCACAGTGTCAGATTACACACCCGGTGATGTAAACGGCGACGGAAGCATTAATATTGGTGACGTAACAGCCGTTGTTAGCCACATCATGGGAGCGGAAACAAATGTCTTTATCGAGATAGCTGCCGATGTAACAGGCGATGGAAGTGTGAACATTGGCGACCTCACAGGCATTGTAGGCATGATTATCGGTGGTAATTCGTTAGCACCGGCTGCAAAAGCATCTACAAAGGCAATTGCTTCGCCAAAGACTTCGGATATCAGCGGATATGATAATGTTATTTACGCCAAAGATGTAACATTTGGAGAAGATGGAAGGGCTACCCTTTCAATACACATGAAAAATAGCATTGTAACCCCGGGATTCCAATTCGACATCGTAATGCCTGAAGGAATCGAAATTGAAAAAGATGAGATAGGGTATTTTATCGAACTGAGCACCGAGCGCACAACGACAAAAAAAACAAATATCTTTGAATCGGGGTTGCAAAAAGACGGTTCGGTGAGAGTTCTTGCAGCATCTACAAAGAACTACCCCTTTGAAGGCAATGACGGGGAAGTATGTACCGTTTCTTTGATATTGGGAGAAGGCACTGCTCCCGGAGAGTATGAGGTTGTGTTGAAAAACATAATCATTGCCGACCCGAATGGTGTAACATACTCTGTTGACAAAACAACTGCCATTATCACAGTCCCCGGAAAGGCAACCGGTGTCGAGGGCGTTGACACTGCCGCCACGCGCATCTACACCGCCAATGGCTGCATCATCATCGCCGCCACAGAGGATGGCGAAGCCGCAGTATATGACTTCACCGGTCGCCTAATCAAGAATATTTCAGTCGAAGCCGGAGATATCACCGAAGTGCCCATCTTACCAGGCTGTTACATAGTAAAAACCGAAACAGAAACCCAATCAGTGGTAGTGAAGTAACCGCTTCACAGAGGATGTACCTCTGTGGGAGGCTGTGTCGTAAATTACTATTTTTGCGCATAGTTTAGATTGGTTTTAGCAAATAAAACTAAACTAAATAGGGTCGAATCCATTTGCAGGATTCGACCCTATTTTTCCACCCGTTCAAAAATTTTTATCGGACAGTAATAATAGTTTTTTCCAAATTCTTCGCTAATATTTTCACAAATAGAATAATAATCATTATTTTTGTCATCAGGAAACATAGCGGTTGTTTTTGTAATTTTTTATTGTAAAATCAAATAAATCAGCTATTTTTCTAATTTTTTGCTTTATATATTCAGTCAAATTCACCTTAATTTAAGATTATATTATTCACTTAATTACTCACCTATGAAATCAAGAATTATTATTGTTGTATTGTTGATGTATCTATCGGCATTGACAGCAGTTGCTCAAACTAACAAAATTTATTACGACAACTCGGCGACCCAATGGGAATCCGTAAACATTCACTATTGGAGTGATCCCGGCTCCACTTGGCCCGGAGTTGAATTGGAACATGTGAGCGGCGATATATGGGCGTTTGCATTCGACTTTGACCCTTCAGGATTAGACGGCTTCTTGTTTTGCTATGGAAAGACATCTGGCGACAGTTATCAAACTGCCGACTATAAGCACCCAATGATACCCGGACACCTATATAAAGGAGCCGGTGGCGAAAAAGGCAAAATAACCGATGAGGGTGTTTACAACGGCACTCCCGCCGAAGACAAAGCCATTGTAACAGCCACACCGCCATCGGGTACTCGTTTCTCCGACGAGATTACAGTGACCTTGAAGGTCAATCCTGTGGTTGACATACACTACACCATCGACGGCACTACACCCACCACTGCATCTCCGGTCTATACCGCCCCCTTAAAGTTTACTGCTACCACCGAATTGCGTACGCTTACCGTTACGGCTGAGGGTGCGGAAAAAAACCAAACATTCACCTACACCAAACGCTCGGTTATTCCTGTAGACAATAATTCGCTCATCACCGATTACTATCGTGTGAATCCCGACGGTAAGAAGGGTAGCAACCGCACTGTGAACACCAAATTTACGAGATATACCAACACTAACTACCAATGTCGCGCCGATAATGCACTATCTAACTGGACCGACGACGACTTGATATGCCAAGGCGTGGCTCGCGACATAGCTTCGGCTTTCAGAGGAAAGCATGAGTATCCCGTAATCGACTCTTATGCCATTTATGCAGCCTACGATGCCGAAAACCTCTATCTCGGCGTGCAATATGTGTATTCCGTGTGGGACGAAGCAGGCGACGGAAAATCGGACAACGACCGCCATCGCCCATGGATGATGGACGGACGCTTGATGCTGGCTTTCGACCTGTTTGCCGACAAGGAATTTGAAGGGGTGCTCAATAATGGCAACACTATCTGGGATAGCGATGGCAAATATAATGTGATGCGCAACGGCACCGACTGCATCTGGCTCGGAAACACCAAACCGATGGTGGGCACCCCCGCTCTCTTCTTCCCCGGCACCGACGGCACTGTCGACTATAACGACCCTGCCTCTTGCGTGGTGTTGGGCACCGACCCTTACTATGGCGTGGCTGACGGACTGCTTCCCGACATCACCCACATTTGGGGACAAAGTAAACTCGGCTACGACCCTGAAGAACTGCGTACCAACGAGGGATTTGTTGACCTCATCGACGAGGTGGCTCGCGAAAAACATTCTTTCTACGAATGGAAATTCCCGCTGTCTAAACTCGGCATCACCGAGCAGCATATCAAACTCAACGGCATCGGCGTGATGGTTATCGACACCTATGGTCAAGGAGCCATCGGTTGCACCCCATACGATTCCACTGTGTTTGATAATGCTAACGTTTCCTACTCTAAAGATCCCTCCACAAGCGCAGAAAAGGAGGATACGGACATCTTCACTTTCAAGCACGCACGCATCGGTGGCAGTGTTGGTGGTGCGGTGATGGATATCACCACCTCTACCGATGCTCCGGCAGAATATTTCACCATTGAAGGACGACGTGTAAGCAAGCCTTCTCACGGCCTTTACATCATGAGAAAAGGCACAGAGGTGAGCAAAGTGATTTTGTAGTCAACACCCCAAAAAATGAAAAATCGGCAGCTTGAAAAAGGTTGCCGATTTTTTCGTATGCTCGGCATCGTAAATTTCATTACCTTTGTGTCATTATAGTGAAAATTTGAAGAATCGCCTATGAGTGGATTGAGCATACTATTATTCGTGCTTCCTTTCCCTGTCTTGTTTCTTATTCACGACTTGGAGGAGGTGGCTACACAGCATCGTTGGATGTTGAGACATCAAGAGCAGTTGTCACAGCGTTTTCCCGGTTTGCGTCGTCTTGTGGTGCATCTATCGCAGTTGAGCACCGCCGCTTTCGGTATCGCCGCCTTAGAGGAGCTACTCATCATCGTGGCATCCGTATGCTATGTGCTTCTTTCCGGAGCGTATGCAATGGAAATCTGGGCAGCTTTGTTTATGACATTCTCCTTTCATCTTGTTGTCCATGTTTTTCAAGCAGTGGCGGTGAGAGGTTATGTGCCCGGAGTGGTTAGCGCATTAGTTTTCATCCCCTATGTCGGCTATGGCGTGTATAGCATTTGGCTCGTGTTGAGCGTGCCGCAGATGGTGGCGTGGGCAGCGATAGGGATAGCCTTCATGGTGATTAATCTGTGGCTTGCCCATCGTCTGGGCATGATAATAGCGTCAAAAAAATAGAGCCGATGTGTTGGATTGACACATCAGCTCATGTGAATTATTAACCGACTAATAAATTATCTATTTGTAATCTTTTTTGCTGTAGGTGACGTAAATCTTGGCGTTAGCCATGTCCAGCTTCACCATCGAGGGGAGCGACACTTGCGGCACTACCTTTGTCACCGAGGTCGACGACGAGCCGTAGTAGTAAGAATAGTAGTCGCTTGTCGATTCCGTTTCCATATCCACCGGGATTATCAAGAAGTCGTCGAAGCCTTCTGTGATTTCGCCGTTGAGGATGGCTTTCAAATAGCCTCGCAAGTCGGTGAAGTTATATGACTTAGTAGTAGAGTCGTAGGAGGAGTAAAAAGAATAAACATTGTCGGGCACCTTGTTGTCGGCAAAAAACTCGTCGACTTCCGACGCCTTGATTAGCAGCAAGTTTTTCGGGGGCTTAATGCCTTGACGATTTGCAATCTCCACCGCCGGGATTTTCATTGTCACGGTGTTGAGCACTGTCATTGACTCGTCGCTGTGAGCGTGAAACTTCTTGATGATATCTTGAGCCGGGAAAGTCACCTTAGCCGCATAGCCTGCCGGGGCGGCGATGATGGTCTCTCCGGCATCGACCATTGCTTTTAATTTTGCCGAGGGAGTGTAAGTGATGTTGTTGCTGCGAGTCACTTCCGGGGTTACACCCAAGTAGCTACCCACATAGGGGATGATTGTGTCGTTGCCCTCGGCGGTCTGAGTGTGCTTGCTGTAATAAAGATTTACTGAGGTGCTTGTGATGCGCATCACCCGACCGTTGCCGTAGCTTGTGGTGGCATAGATGCCCGGCACCTCTTTTGCAAATTCCGACGGCACGCTGAAGATGCCCGGATTTTCCATATACATCGTAAACAAATCCTTGCCAAACTTGTCGGGCAAGCGCATGATGATGGCTTGGTAATATTTTTGATTATAGTTTTCGTCGTAGCTCCAATAGAGGGCACTGTCACGCTCAAGAGTGGTCATGGAGTATGCCTTTGAAGCCCATAGCTCGCCTTTATAATCCGTGGGGTCGAAGTCGGAAGTGATGGGGTAGGGCAGGTTTTTCTTCAACGCATACACATTCACCTTCATCGGCACTATAGAGTCGCCGGTGTAGGAGCCGATGGGGATGCGCATATACAGACACACCGAGTCGATATCTGCCACGGTCACACCCTCGGTGTCAATCATGCTCGCCGGCATAAATTCGCTCACAAAATCGCTCTTAAGCACGCCATAGTCGTCGGCTTGTATCGAGCCGAGCAGCTGAGTGACGGTCTTGCATGGGATTTTGTCGTTAACATACGATGAGCTCACAACGACAAACGACGAGTCGATGACAATCGTCGACTCTGAGCCGGCAACGCTCGACCCTACATTGTTTTCGTCGCAAGCCGACGCCACGAGCAACACTGCTAATGTGGCAATCACCCAATAAAAAATTTTATACATTACGATTGTAGATTAGATAGACTTGTAAAATTCGGCATATTTGTCTACATCAAAACTTCCCTCATAAGGCAAGTATGGGATGTTATTCTCTTCAATAAATCTCATCACCTCCGGATGTACATGCTCAGTGTGGATAATCACTCCGTCGGAGTGCGACAGAGAGAGCCGCGCTAAAGCCGGGAAATCCACCGGCTTGCCGGCGATGCACTTGAGGTCATCGTCGGTGAATCCTTCCATTCTCAGTTTCTCTTCAAAGCGCGAGTCAAACACCCCTTCAAAAGAAGAGCCGAAGAGAGAATATATCACCTTGGAGTCGCGAAACGACGGGTCGTCGGCATAAACACGCTTCACGTAGAGGGGCGTGAGCGCCGACATCCATCCTTGACAATGCACCACTCCGGCATCCCAACGCAGTTTTCTCACCGTCTCGATAGCACCTCTGACGAAAAAAATACAACGTTCATCATTCAATTCCGGCGACTCCATTGTCTCGATAATCTTGCCGGGATTGCGTTGAAAGTAGTCGTCGTTGTAAATGAAATACACTTGCATCTTTGCCGATTGCAAGGTGGCAACCTTGATAATCAGGGGATGGTCGGTGTCGTCGATAATAAGATTCATACCCGACAGGCGTATCACTTCGTGCAACTGGTTGCGCCGCTCGTTAATGCTCCCATATTTAGGCATAAACGTACGCACCTCAAATCCTCTCTCTTGAATGCCTTTCGGAAGGTCAAGACCCGCCTTCGACATCTCCGACTCGGGAAGATAAGGCATGATTTCCTGGTTTATGAATAAAACTTTGTTGTTAGTCATCTTTTTGTTCGTGTTTTTAGTATTTTACAACCAAATTGCGCCATTGACTTGCTTTTTGGTGTATATTCTTTGCAAAGTTACTAAAAATTATTGATAATTATAGTGTTTTCGTGTGAAATCGCATTCTAAAAGCCTTTAAAAGAAATAAAAAACGATAAAAACTAAAATTCACTGCGTTGGATTTTTCTATGTGATAAATATTTATTTCCTTTGCAAGTCAAAAATACAAATAGAATGCAAGTAGTTAAGACAATTTCTGAATTAAAGTCCTTAATTTCAGGATTTAAGAATGAAGGAAAGGTCGTGGGGCTTGTGCCCACGATGGGTGCATTGCATGCCGGACACAAATCCTTGGTGGATTGTGCTCGCAAAGAAAACGATATCGTTGTGGTGAGCGTTTTTGTTAATCCCACACAGTTTAACAACAAGCAAGATTTAGCCACTTATCCACGCACCGAAGCTGCCGACTGTCGTCTTTTGGAGGCTGCCGGCGCCGACGTGGTGTTTATGCCGAGTGTTGAAGAAGTCTATCCCGAGCCCGACACCCGGGTGTTTGACTTGGGAGCGGTGGCAGAAGTGATGGAGGGCGCACATCGTCCCGGGCACTTCAACGGGGTGGCGCAGATAGTGAGCAAGCTCTTTGCCATGGTCAATCCCGACCGTGCATATTTTGGAGAAAAAGACTTTCAGCAGATAGCGGTGATACGCAAGATGGTGGAGCTTGAAGGCTTCAAATTAGAGATAGTGGCATGCCCCATCAAGCGCGAAGACGACGGGTTGGCATTGAGCAGCCGAAATGTGCGACTCACAGCCGAACAGCGAATGTTGGCTCCCAATATTTTCCGTATTTTAAAAGAAAGTCGTAACTTTGCATCGACCCACACGGTTGAAGAGACAATAGCCTACGTCACCGACAGCCTTAACGCCCTGCCGCAGATGGAGGTGGAATATTATGAAATCGTAGATGGGTCGACAATGCAGCCTGTTCGCTCTTGGGATGCTTCGTCGCATATTGTGGGATGCATCACGGTGTATTGCGGAGAGGTTCGCTTGATTGACAATATTGCATATAAGGCAAATTAAAACACATCAACGACATATTTCAGACAATGCAGATTGAAGTAATGAAATCCAAAATTCACCGCGCAACGGTGACCGGAGCTGACCTCGACTACATCGGTAGCATCACTATCGACGAAGACCTTATGGACGCCGCCGGTATAGTGGCTAATGAGCGTGTGTATATTGTGGATAACAACAACGGGGAGCGCTTCGACACTTATGCCATCCCCGGGGAGCGCGGCTCCGGCAGTGTGTGTCTCAACGGGGCGGCGGCGCGCAAGGTGTATAAGGGCGATGTGGTGATAATTATGGCTTATGCTCTTATTGACATTGAGGAGGCGAAGACCTTTAAGCCGAAGGTGGTGTTTCCCGAGCCGCTGACCAACAAGTTGGCTGAGTAAGAAGATTATTAGTAACACGAAGAAACAGAGAAATTATAATGTTTGAAAATTTAAGTGAAAGACTTGAGCGGTCGTTTAAGCTGCTGAAAGGTCAAGGTAAAATCACAGAAATCAATGTGGCGGAAACGCTTAAAGATGTACGCCGTGCACTTATCGATGCCGACGTCAATTTCAGCGTGGCAAAGCATTTTACCGACACCGTTAAAGCCAAAGCCCTCGGGCAAAACGTAATCACCGCCATCAAGCCGAGCGAGTTGATGGTGAAGATTGTCCACGACGAGCTGGCAGCCCTTATGGGTGGCTCTGCTGCCGAAATCAATCTGTCGGGCAATCCCGCCGTAATCCTTATGTCGGGATTGCAAGGTAGTGGTAAGACCACCTTCTCCGGCAAGCTCGCCAGAAAATATAAGAGCGAAAAAGGCAAGCGTCCGTTGCTTGTGGCTTGCGACGTGTATCGTCCTGCGGCTATCGACCAGCTGAAAGTGCTTGGCGAACAAATCAATGTGCCTGTCTATACGGAGCCGGAATCGAAAGACCCCGTACAGATTGCGCTCAACGCCATCAAAGAGGCTAAGGCGAAAAACTATGACCTTGTGATTGTCGACACTGCCGGTCGCTTGGCTGTCGACGAGCAAATGATGGACGAAATTGAAGCAATAAAGAATGCCATCAAGCCGCAAGAAACTCTGTTTGTTGTCGACTCAATGACCGGTCAAGATGCAGTAAACACAGCCAAAGAATTTAACCAGAGATTGGATTTTGACGGTGTTGTGCTCACTAAGCTCGATGGTGACACTCGTGGTGGTGCCGCCCTTTCAATCCGCACCGTTGTCGACAAGCCCATCAAGTTTGTCGGTACGGGCGAAAAGCTCGAAGCCATCGACCTCTTCCATCCCGAGCGTATGGCAGACCGCATCCTCGGCATGGGTGACATCGTCTCTTTGGTGGAGCGTGCCCAACAGCAATATGATGAAGAAGAGGCACGTCGTTTGCACAAGAAAATTGCCAAAAACCAATTTGACTTCAACGACTTCCTCGCTCAGATTTCGCAAATCAAGAAGATGGGTAATCTCAAAGATTTGGCGTCAATGATACCGGGAGTGGGTAAAGCCATCAAAGACATTGACATCGACGATAATGCTTTTAAGGGCATTGAAGCTATCATCTACTCTATGACACCCTACGAGCGTGCAAACCCCGACGCTATCAACGGCAGTCGCCGCCAACGCATCGCCAAAGGTTCGGGCACTTCTCTGCAAGAAGTGAACCGACTGCTCAAGCAGTTTGACACCACTCGCAAAATGATGAAGATGGCTACATCGATGAAGATGCCCAAGATGATGGGCAAGCTCGGTAAGCTCCGCCGATAGTCATTGATGTGCTTAAAAAGATATAGAAGCTGTCTGCGATTGTCGGGCAGCTTCTTTTGTGGGCATACAGCGGAAGCCGTCGCAGCGATTAAGAGCCGCGAATAATTATTTCCCGCTATCAGAAATTTTTTTGATTATTCCCGAAAAATTCGTAACTTTGCGTGCAATAAATTTTCAACGTTATGTCATTTATTGCAGATAAAGTGGTGATGGATGGGCTTACTTACGACGACGTATTGCTCATTCCGGCTTATTCCGAAGTACTTCCAAAGACAGTCGACCTCTCGACAAAGTTTTCACGAAACATTGACTTAAAGATTCCGTTTGTCACGGCGGCGATGGACACCGTCACCGAGGCACAAATGGCTATCGCTATTGCACGCGAAGGCGGCATCGGTGTGATTCACAAGAATATGAGCATCGAAGAGCAAGCGCATCAGGTGGCAATAGTGAAGCGTGCTGAGAACGGTATGATTTACGACCCGGTGACTATCAAGCGCGGCTCTACTGTTGGCGATGCGCTCAATATGATGGCGGAGTATAAAATTGGAGGCATTCCGGTGGTTGATGATGAAGGATTGCTTGTGGGTATTGTCACCAATCGCGACTTGCGTTTTCAGCGCGACCATAGTCGTCACATCGATGAGGTGATGACCAAAGACAATCTTGTCACAACCAATCAAACCACCGACCTTGACACAGCTGCTCAGATATTGCAAGAGCATAAGATAGAAAAGTTGCCGGTGGTGGATAAAAACAACCGTCTTGTGGGTCTTATCACATATAAAGATATCACAAAAGCTAAAGACAAACCGATGGCTTGCAAAGATAGCAAGGGTCGTTTGCGGGTGGCTGCCGGAGTAGGAGTGACAGCCGACACCCTTCAGCGTATGGAGGCGTTGGTCAATGCCGGAGCCGATGCTATTGTGATTGACACTGCCCACGGTCACTCGAAGTATGTCATTGAAAAACTTAAAGAAGCCAAGGCAAAATTTCCCGATGTGGATATAGTGGTGGGCAACGTTGCTACCGGCGAGGCGGCAAAGATGCTTGTCGAGGCAGGCGCTGACGCTATCAAGGTGGGCATCGGTCCGGGGTCTATATGCACCACTCGCGTGGTGGCAGGTGTGGGAGTGCCACAGTTGTCGGCGGTATATGATGTGGCTAAAGCGCTGGAAGGTAGCGGAGTGCCCTTGATAGCCGACGGCGGTTTGCGCTATTCGGGCGATGTGGTGAAGGCACTTGCCGCAGGCGCCTATTCGGTGATGATAGGCTCTCTCGTAGCCGGCACGGAAGAAGCCCCCGGCGACACTATTATCTTCAATGGCAGGAAGTTTAAGTCGTATCGCGGTATGGGGTCGCTTGAAGCAATGGAAAACGGCTCGAAAGACCGCTATTTCCAATCCGGCACCTCCGACGTTAAGAAGTTGGTGCCCGAAGGCATCGCCGCTCGTGTGCCGTATAAGGGTACACTCTATGAGGTGATTTATCAGCTTGTGGGCGGTTTGCGTGCCGGTATGGGTTATTGCGGTGCTGCCGACATAGTGCGTCTTCACGATGCCAAGTTTACCCGCATCACCAATGCCGGAGTGCTTGAGAGTCATCCTCACGATGTTACGATTACCAGCGAGGCTCCTAACTACAGCCGCGGATAATTGTTAAGAATGCTTTAAATTTACACGGAGATATAATTTTGTCGTCAAGACTACGTTATATCTCTGTGTCATATAATAACCATTTAAAAAAATGAAAAAGACGAAATTAATTGTTGGATTGCTTGTTGTGGCAGGGTGTATCACCGCTATTGCCGCTTCGAAGAAAAATCCTGTGCTCATGACCGTCAACGGAAAGGCAGTGACTTTGTCGGAATTTGAGTATATGTATCATAAAAACAATCAGCAGCAGGTGGCTGAGCAGCCGTTGGAGCAATACCTTGAAATGTTTAAGACCTACAAGCTCAAGGTGGCTGACGCCGAGGCTGCGGGTATCGACACCACTGCGGCTTTTATCAAAGAATATAACGGCTATCGCAACGAGTTGGCGATGCCCTATTTGAAAGACACCGTGGTGGAAGAAAATCTCCGCAAGCAGATTTACGAACACATGAAATATAATGTGCTTGCCAGCCATGTGATGTTGCCTTTGGGTAAGGATGATGCCGAAAACGACCTGTATAAGAATCGCCTTGACAGTTTGCGCCAACGCATCATTGCCGGCGAGCCTTTTGACTCTATAGCGTTGAAGTATTCTGTCGACCCATCGGTGAAGCGTAATGGCGGTAGCCAGGGATATGTGGCAGTAGGGCGATTTCCTTATCAGTTTGAGGATGTGGTCTATACCACACCTATAGGCGAGGTGTCGGAGCCGTTTACGACCCCCTTCGGATGGCATATCGTGAAAACCTTCGACCGCCAGCCCGATGCCGGGAAGGTGCTTGTGGGGCATATCTTGAAGATGTATCCTCAAGGTGCCGATGAGGCTGCTAAGGCGGCAATTGCTGCCAAGGTCGACAGCCTTTACAATCTTGTGATTGAAGGAGCGGATTTTGAAGAGTTGGCGCGCAAAGAGTCGGAAGACCGTGGGTCGGCTCGAAAGGGCGGTAAGTTGCCTTATTTCGGTAAGGGCGAGATGGTGCCGGAGTTTGAGAAGGTGTCGTTTGAGCTTAAGCCGGGCGAGGTGTCGAAGCCGTTTGCCACTCGCTATGGAGTGCATTTCGTGAAGAAATATGAAGACAAGCCGCTTGGCTCATATGCCGAATGTCGCGACCAGCTCAGCGGATATGTTGAGAGCCGTGGCGATGTGGCTATACAATCGAAGGTGGAACAACTAAAAAAACAATATAAATTTTCGCTCAACAATAAAGTTGTCAACCGCTTGAAGGGCGAAACTCAGCTCCCCGACAGTCTTGACACCGCATTTATTGAGCGTTGTATAGCCTCTACAGAGACGCTTTTCACCCTCGACGGCAAGAAATATCCGGTATCTCTGTTGGGCGAGTCACTTAAGGGTATGGGCAGAGCCACCGGTAGTGTAGCCATCAAGATTATCGACGAGAAGATAAACTCTTTGGTGCGTACCACCGTGCTCAACTACGAAAAAGATATGCTTGAGAAGAACAATGCCGACTTCGGCAACCTTGTGCGCGAATATCGCGACGGGATGCTTCTTTTCGAAATCAGTAATCGCAACGTGTGGGAGAAAGCCACTACCGACACTGAGGGCTTGAAAACATTCTTTGAAGCCAATCGCTCCAACTATCGTTGGGACACTCCGAAGTATAAGGGCTATCTCATTGAAACCACAAGCGACTCTATTACCTCGCTCGTTAAAGCGGAGCTTGCCACAGTGGCACTCGATACTATGGCGCAACATTTGCGCAAGACCTTCTCCAAGGATGTGAAAATCACTCGTGTGCTTGCTGCAAAGGGTGAAAATGCAAAGATTGACTCCGAGGTGTTTGGCGCAGCCAAGGTGAAGAGCGAAGGCCGGTTTGTCGACTATTTCGTGTTTGGCGGCAAACTTATCGCTAAGCCGGAGGAAGTGGCAGACGTGCGTGGCGCAGTCGTTGCCGACTATCAAAACTATCTCGAGCAACAGTGGATTGATACTTTGCGCGGCAAATATCCTATATGGGTGGATAAAAAAGTGCTCAATATGGTGAAATAGCCGGAGTTATAGCATAACAATAAGTTCAGGCACAGTGGCTTTGGTCGCTGTGCCTGACTGCTTTTTAAAACTTTGTTAAATAAGTGGTTAGGTGTTTACAGCTCCTGTAAGTATTAGATATTTTTGCTATCTTTGCGGATAAATAGAATAAGATTCGGTCTGCATGTTGCAGATATTACTACTAATAATTGCATAAAAGGGGGATATTTTATGCTGCGACTATTGAAGTTAGGGGTTGCAATGGGCAGCCTATTTATCGTATCCGTAGCGGTTGGAAAAACAAGTGATGGAATCGATGAGTATATTGCTAAAACGACCTCTTCGGAAATTATGACAAGCGATGTTGTCGTTCGCTCTACGCCATTGACTGTAGAGCCGGAGCGGTGTGTGCATTTAGATAATCTCCATATTTCCGACCAACCTATAGTTGGGAATGTTGATTCAAACGATTTTGCTATTGATAGTCAAAAAGACGACCAAAGTTTTTTTTCTTATCAACGTGCTGCCATCTTCGTGCTCTTGGGGTTTGTCGTGGTGGGAGTGTTGATGCTGTTAGTGTCGAAAAAGCGACAGCGCACTTTCGACCGCAAGCAAGAAGAGGAAACCCTCTGAAGTCGTTATTAAGAGCTACATGGCGAGGCACAACGACAGTGCCGAAAAGGTGATAACCGTTTCGGTAGCTCATAAAGCGGAGAAAAAGGGAGGAGCGATTTCCGGCATATTCGGGTTGTCACCTTATTGCCGTTAAGTCACCCCAACCTCTTTATTCATAATCACTAATACTCAATCTTGTCGGTCTTAGCCGCCCAAACATCGAAAGCGTGGATAGCGCTTGAATGTTCGATGTGAATGCACGGTATTGAGCGGCGCGACTTAGGTTTGTCGAGCTCGTCGTAGATAAACTTGTCGCTGAAATTGATTGCTTCGGCATCTTCTTTGGTGTTGCCGTAGTAGATGCGAGCCACACCTGCCCAATATAGAGCGCTCAAGCACATGGGGCACGGTTCGCACGAGCTATACACATAGCAGCCACTTAACTGAAACGAGTTCAGCTTTTTGCAAGCTTTGCGTATGGCGTTTACTTCAGCGTGTGCTGTTGGGTCGTTGTCGAGGGTGACAGAGTTAGATTCGATGGCAATGATTTCATTGTTTTTCACGATTACAGCTCCAAAAGGGCCCCCGCCGCGCTCCACGCTGTCAAGCGATTTTTCTGCGGCGATTTCAAGAAAACGTAAATCTGCATCAGTAATTTCAATTTTTTTAGTCATGAAAATTTAAGGTACTAAAAAATTAATAATTCGGGTTAATATTTAGTATATACCACGTTGGTCGAGTTGTTGGCGATACTTACGGGCGTTGTTTAAATGATTTTTATAATCGACAGCAAAATTGTGGCTTCCGGAGAAATCCTCTTTTGCACACATATAGATATAGTCGTTTTCCGGCGCATTGAGCACAGCGTCGAGAGTGGCTTTCGTTGGCATACTTATCGGGCCGGGCGGCAATCCGTAGACGTAGTATGTGTTGTAGGGCGATGCAATGAGGGTGTGTTGCTGAGTGATGCGCCGCAAAGAGTAGTCGCCGACAGCAAATTTGGCTGTCGGGTCGCTTTGCAGCTTCATGCCTTTCTTTATGCGGTTGAGGTATAGCCGTGCCACGATGCCCTTCTCCGGCGCATAGTTGGTTTCCGAGTCTACAATCGATGCCAGGGTAGCCACTTCCACGGGCGTGAGCTTCAGTGCTTTAGCTTTCTCTATGCGCTCCGAGGTCCAAAAATTGTCGTAGGAGGCTTTGAGCTTCGTCAATAGATGGTGCGGAGAAATGTTCCAATACACTTCGTAGGTGTCGGAGATAAGCATTGCCGGTATTGTTTGAGGTGTAAACCCGTAGGCGGCACACTCGGTGGAGTCGCTGAGGATGTCGAGCATCTCGTGGCTTTCAAAAGATAGTTGTTGAGCCGCACGATGGGAAAACTCCTTGATGTCGCGAATGTTGTTAAACGTGAACTTTATCGGTGTTTGTATGCCTGACGCCAAAGCTCGCCATAGGTCGTAGGCGTTCATCTGAGCGGTGACTTTGTAGGCACCAATGCGTCGTTGGGTGTCGATGTTTCTCACCGCCATCAACCTCTTCACTTTGTCGGCATAGTCGTTGCCATAATGGGCGCTGATGGTGTCGATGAGTTGCTGTTGTGACATGCCCGGACGCACATAAAGCATCCCTTCGTGAGCCGGGTGGGTGGCAAACACGGGATAAAACCAGGTAGCCCCGGCGATAAAAATCACCAGGACCACACCTAATATGGACAGCCAAATTGCCGATTTATGATTGTTTTTTTTCTTTCTTTTTTTAGTCATTTTTTATGTTTGTGTTAATAGCCGTAGGAGAGGATTGTATAGTAGCGATAACCACCTCCGAAGGCACTCATATATTTGTAGCTGAGTGAGATGTAATTGTTGCCGTAACGGTCATACCAAATGGCTGTTGTTTCGCCACCGTAGGTGTTGTATGCCGGAAGTCCGTATTGCATACAGATGTCGTTGTAGAGACTGTTGTAGCGAGTAGTGTTGTAGCCATATGTTGAGTCGTAGAGGGTTATTGTAGCCAACCCGCGGTTGTCGTAGTTGATTACGGCATCATCCCAGTAGAAGCCCATTTGGCTCACGTTGCGCAGATAAACCACATCGCTTCCATATCCGTCGATATAGTAGCCTCCATTGCGGAGAGTGCCGAGGCTTACGTTGATACTTACACCGAAGGGGAGTCCGAAGATTGAAGAGATTATCGGAGCTGTGGGGCAAGGGTGGTAGTGTGCGGGAGGCACCGGACGATGATGGTGGTGGTGACAGTGGCTGGGACGATACGGACGCGACGGCGGCGGGGTGGGGCGTGCCGGATTGCCGGGACGACTTGCGTGATGTCCGCCGGGATTACCGTGGCCGTGACCGTGACCGTGGTTGTTGTGGTTGCGGTCGTTGTTCGGGCGGTTGTTATGGTTGCCGCCACCATGGTTGTTGTGGTTGCGGTCGTTGTTCGGGCGGTTGCTGCCTGAGTTGCCGTGGTTGTTGTGGTTGCCGCCACCGTGGTTGTTGTGGTTGCGGTCGTTGTTCGGGCGGTTGCTGCCTGAGTTGCCGTGGTTGTTGTGGTTGCCGCCACCGTGGTTGTTGTGGTCGCGGTCGTTGTTCGGGCGGTTGCTGCCTGAGTTGCCGTGGTTGTTGTGGTTGCCGCCACCATGGTTGTTGTGGTTGCGGTCGTTGCTCGGGCGGTTGCTACCTGAGTTGCCGTTGTTTCTGTCGTTGCTCGGGCGGTTGCTGCCTGAGTTGCCGTTGTTTCTGTTGTTGCTCGGGCGGTTGCTACCTGAGTTGCCGTTGTTTCTGTTGTTGCTCGGGCGGTTGCTACTTGAAGAGTTGCGGTTGCCGGGAGTGTTTTGACTGCTGTTTGCTGATGAACCGCCACGATGACCATTATATTGAGTGGCTGCATAAATCTCTGTCGAAGGAACAATCATTGCTGCTGCAGTAATGAGAGCCATTGTAAGTTTCGTAATCGGTTTCATATCTTCAAATTTTTAGTGGTTGTTTTCTCCTTTGACTAAGAAATGGCGTTATGGTTTAACGATTGTGAGTTAAAAAGGTTAATTTTCAATTTTTGATTGAAAAGTTTGACTAAGTTAATGATTACATTTGAAATAAATCTTTTTTATGAATACAAAAAATGCAAAAATCGAAAAAAATAATGATATTTGCATAAATCAAACTATGTAGCGTCATGTTTCAATCTTCGCGTCCCTACACCTTCGACCGCGTGGTGAGGATAATAATCAGTGCCCTGATAGTTATAGGAATATACTATTTGCTAAAGACCCTAAGCGGCGCCTTGTTGCCTTTTTTCGTGGCATGTCTGTTGGCATATATATTTGAGCCGTTTGTGGCGTGGAATAAGCGAATGTTGCGTTGCCGCAACAATCTGTTGCCGATAATTCTCTTTTTGTTAGAGCTGTTGGGTGTGATTATCCTTATGGGGTATTTGTTGTTGCCACATATCGCTGAGGAGTTGATAGGAGTGGCTCGACTATTTGAGCATTATTCATCGGATAGTGCCAATGGAGTTATACCAGCGGCGCTCAACGATTTTGTGAGAGAGTATATCGACTTGCAAAAAATTTCGGCGATGTTGTCGCCCGACCAATGGGCGAACATCATCAAGACGTCGCTTTCGGGCACCTGGACGGTGGTGAGCAGCGGCATCTCGGTGTTGTTAGCGGTGTGCTCGTGGTTTGTGGTGTTGCTCTATTTCATATTTATTCTGATGGACTATAACCGCTTTATGAGCGGGATGAAAAACCTTATTCCCGAGAAGTATAAGGCAACTGTGCTACATGTTGCTAAAGACATCAAAGACAGCATGAATCGTTATTTTCGCGGGCAGACCTTGGTTGCGTTTATTGTCGGGGTGCTATTCAGCATCGGCTTTTTGATAATCGACTTGCCGATGGCGGTGGTTATGGGCATGTTTATCGGGCTTCTGAATATGGTGCCTTATTTGCAGTTGGTGTCGTTGGTGCCCACGGCGTTGTTGTGTGTGGTTTATGCTGCAGAGACCGGCGACGGCTTTTGGGGCATCTTCATCATGGCTCTGGTGGTTTATGTGGTGGTGCAATTGATACAAGACTTTGTGCTTGTACCCAAGATTATGGGCAAGACGATGGGTCTAAACCCGGCGATAATCCTGTTGTCGTTGAGCATTTGGGGCACCCTTTTGGGCTTCCTCGGTCTAATCATAGCGTTGCCGATGACCACCCTTCTGCTCTCTTACTACAATCGCTACGTGCTGGGCAATAAATCGCCGGAGCCCTAAGCTTTTCGCTCGGCGGTGAGGTTGACAAACTGATTGATGCGGGCTTCCAAGTCGGTCGACGACAAACGCAGCGAGAGTTTGCCATTGCAAGCTATTGAGATGTTGCCTGTCTCTTCCGATACAATTATCGACAAAGCATCGGAGGCTTGCGACATCCCTAATGCCGAGCGGTGGCGCAGCCCCAACTGTTTGGGCACATTGGCGTCGTGCGACACCGGGAGGATGCATCCGGCAGCGCGTATTCTGCCGTCGCTCACAATCATTGCACCATCGTGGAGCGGGCTGTTTTTAAAGAAGATATTTTCTATCAGTCGGCTATTGATAGCGGCATCAATGATGTCGCCCGATTGGGCATAGTTTTCGAGCGACAAGAGCCCCTTAATCACTATTAGCGCACCAGTCTTCGACTTCGACATGTTAAGGCAGGCATAGACGATGGGCATAATCCATTCTGCTTGTTGCTTGTTGTCGGCTGAGCGATGGCGAAACATGTTGTGGACAAACCGCCACCGACGATGCGAGCCTATTTCCACAAGAAATCGCTTTATTTGTTCTTGAAAAATAATCACCAAAATCAGCAGCCCGATATTCATAAACTTGTCGAGGATGCGCCCTGTAAGCTCCATTTTCAGAAATACCGAAGCCACAAACCAGATGATGATAAACGAGAGGACGCCGAGGAAAATGTTTAGCGTACCCGATTCTTTCATTATCTTATATATGTAGAACAAAATTGTTGCTACGATAAGGATGTCGATAATGTCCTTGATGCCGATGAGTCCGAAGAGTTCCATTGATTAGCGTTGTTATTGTCGGGGGAAGGTTTTGCAAAATATTTCCACAGCTTCGCGCGCCGCCTTCACGTCGTGCACTCGCAATATGCTTGCCCCTTGAGCCAATGCGAGCATATTGATGGCGGTGGTGCCGTTGAGGCTTTCGTCGGGTGTAGTGTCGAAAAGACGGTAAATCATTGATTTGCGCGACACTCCCACGAGCAGCGGCAGTTTGAGGGCTGCGAAGTCGCTAAGATGAGAGAGTAGCGAGTAGTTTTGGTCGAGCGTCTTGCTGAAACCGAACCCCGGGTCGATGATGATGTCGCCAATACCCGCACTTGCCGCTTCGTCGATTTTGCGGGCGAAAAATTGTAGGATGTCGGCAGTGAGGTTGTCGTAGTGACACATGCTTTGCATCGTGTTGGGGTTGCCACGCATATGCATCATAATGTATGCCGCATGGCATTTTCCCACGGTGGCAATCATCTTCTCGTCGAGAGAGCCGGAGGAGATGTCGTTGATGATTTCCGCCCCGTATTCACCGATGCAGCGCTCCGCCACCGCTGCTCGAAACGTGTCGATTGACAAGGGGATGTCGGGGACAATCATTCTTGCCGCTTCCATGCCGCGTTTCACTCTCTCATACTCCTCCTCGACGCTCACCTCGTCGGCACCGGGGCGCGAGGAGTAACCACCGATATCGATGATGTCCACGCCTTCTTGAGCCATCTGCTCTATGCGCAAGTTGATGCTGCGGGCTGCCTGACAGCGGCTGTCGGCATAGAAAGAGTCGGGAGTGGTGTTGAGGATGCCCATCACCAATGGGCGGCTGACGCTGAGGAGATTGCCGCCGAGGTTGAGTGTGTATGGGTTGAAAAGTTTCATTGCGATGGCTATGGTTTCATTATTGCGAAGATACGTCATATATTTTATTCTTGCAAGTCCTATCTCCGCACATATAAACAAAAAGCCGAGCGGCGAACCGTCCGGCTTGGTGGGTGTTGACGGATTCGAACCGCCGACCCTCTGCTTGTAAGGCAGATGCTCTGAACCAGCTGAGCTAAACACCCTCATTTGGCTTTTGCTCTGCAAAGGTAAGGCAACTTTTTTAATTGTGCAAATTTTTTTGAGTAAAAAAATTAATCATTCTGCATTATTCTTTCCGACCACAACTCATTGGTTTATGAAATCAGCACGTTCGCTATATTGGTGACAGTAAGCTAAATGTCAGTAAGACGGGCAGTTTGCCTGTTGTTGACGATTGGGCGAGACACAAAAAAAGGGGCTACCGAGAGCAGCCCCTTGATGGTGTAGGTGGTGTTACTTCACCGCGATTTTTGCTGTTTTGTTTCCGACTCTTACCAAATATAGACCCGGCGCAACGGCTATTGTAGCACTTGAGGCTTTTAAAGAGGTTACGACTTGACCGGTAGTCGAGAAAACGGTGATTGAGGTAATAGCATTGGCTGCCACATTGATTTTGCCATTGGCGGCAAAAATGTGTGGTTCATCGGCATCTACATCCTCAATGTTTGCCATATAGGGAGAATTAAGGATTTTCACCACGGTGAAAGCCAAACCGTCGCCTTCTCTCTTCACGATTCCGGCAAAAGTATATTCACCATTATCATCCAATATTATGGTAGCAGGGTCGTAGTACACTTTCAAAGAAAGCGGCTGTATTATAGTCTCGTTTTCGCTGATTGTTTCGCTCTCTGCCGACTTCAATGTCAGATATCCCTCTTCCGGGTGGGTGCTATCTGCATCTATATAGCCGGTGACAGAACAATATTCGGCGGGTTGCGGAGCCACGAGCCAAATGTTGTTTACAGCAACATTGTCGGCATGGATATTGAAGTTTTCCACACGGAATTCGTTGATGTCCATGCTACTATCTTCGGTTGATATCTCTTCATTGAATTTGATAACCGGATAGTTGGAGTTGCCAATTACTGAAGCCACCTTTCCGCTTTCGATTTTCTTTCCCACAAAGTCGGATGTCAAGTCTGAGATAGCCACCCAGTCTTCCTGATTGAAGTCGCTTTCTTTGTCGCTCAACTCCGCAGCTTTTTTATCCTCATTGAAGGTGTTTTTCGACGAGCCGCTATTGTCCATAGTCGAGGCATAGAGATATGCACCGTCGTGATAATGGCCATAGAGTGGAGTGTTGATACGGTAGTTATCGTTTCCGTTTGCAGTCAACACCTTGTCGAGACCGGTCTCAGTGTTGATGTATAAGTCGGTAATGTCAAATGTCACGCTCCGGAGTGTAACCCCATTTTCGCCCGACGCCAGGGACTTGAGCTGAGGTGCAGCCGTGTTGGAGGTTTGAGAAGCGAAGATATAGAGGTATTTTTCCACGGGAACGGAGAATTCATATTTGCCCTCTACAAGTTCATCTACATATACGGCAGGACCGTTGCCGAGCACGAGCGTAAGGCGAGCGTTGCCTTGATTGGTGACACCGTTAAATGTAATGCTACCAACGCCTTGCACTTTGATTGCAATACCATTGAAATCGTATGTTGGGCCGACTGCCGACTCTACAGCGCTGTTAAATTCGTAAACGTCATCAATCGACGAGGTGGCATTGAGCACCAAGCCGGCAGTGGGGTCGCATCCGCTGTTGTTGTCGGTGATGCTATAGTAAACGTTGTCGATTACCTGATTAAACACAGGTCCCGGGTTGTCGGTAGTGAAAGCGTTTTCTTGAGTGCCTTGCGGGATAGATGTACAGTCGAAGATAACACTTGGTAAATATTTATAGGTATATTCTAACGAAATTGGGTCGCTACATTGTGTGCCATCACTTAAGTAAGCCACCACTTTGCAACTTTTCTTGATTTTTATGGGTGCGGAGTAGGTGTAGACGGTGTGAACCTCATAAGGGTCGTCATCTTCGGTCACAATGTAGTAATAAATATTTGCTGAGTCGTAATCGTAAGTGGGGGTGAGGGTCAAATCAAAAGAGTAGTTAAAATCGCCCGATTCGCGAGAAGCCTTAGGACGTTGTAAAGAGCGCTCACCAAATCCTTGATAGATTCTGTAGGCGAAATTAGCCCACGGCGCAAATTTGCTATATGCATCGAGGCTTCCAAACGGCACATAGAGAGAACCTTGATAAGTTGCATCGTCAAATGCATCTTCAAAAACATTTTCGTTATAAATAGGCCGGATGGCCTTGTTTATCACGGTGCGGAGATTTGTGCAGCCGTTGAAAGCAAGGGAGCCGATTGAGGTCAATCCTTCGGGGAGAGTAACGCCGTTGAGCATGGTGAGACCTTGAAATGCGCCTTCGGCGATAGCCACTACATTGCCTGACTCGTATTGTTCGGGTATCTCAAGCATCTCCGGGAAGTCACTGATGAGAGCATATGGCGATTTGCTGACGGAGTAGCCGCCGGGCACTTCGGTAAAGGCGAACAAAGACGGGTGCTTAATCCGGAACTTGCTCCAAAATGCGTCGGCGGTAAAAACGCTATATTTATTGTCGGGCACTGTAATAAGAGTGTTAGCAAAATGCCACGCATCGAAAGCGTTTTCGTTTTCCACTGTCGGCAGGTTGTCTGACGAAGGGTTGAGATTGATTGATGCCAATGCGCTACAACCGGTGAATGCCTCGTCGCCTATTGAGGTGACATTCGCTAAGTCGATACTCTCCAAGGCGGCACAGCCTTTGAAAGCATAATCGTTAATCAAAAAGGCTTGCGTCGGGATAGGCACTTCTTTAAGGCTTTCGCAACCTTCAAAGCAGCTGTAGCCGAATTTGTTCAACTCAGGGGGACAATTGGAGATAACCCTTTGGAGTTTTTTACAACCTACGAAGACACTGTCCATTTCATTTAGCTCGCCCGAACCCTTGAGGCGATAGACCTCGACAGATTCCAAATTATCACAAAATCTAAAAGCGTCGGGAGTGAATTTGATATAGTCGTCTCCGGAGCCGTTAATAGTAACGGTTGTGAGAGCTTTACAGTCTTGGAATGTATAGAGACTTGTTTCGCCAAATTTAAAATTACCATTGGCTTTTACACTTTGTAGATTATTGCAAGCACTAAATGTGTAATAGCCCTCCACGAACACATCAGATGTAATTTTAGTGAAGTCAAGATTCTCGATGCCGGTACGATAGAATGCCATTTGGTCGATTCTATGTGTGTTGGCAGGGAACTCAATCGACTTAAGGTTTCCACACCAGCTAAAAGTAGACATTGGAATATTAAAGATAGTATCAGGATTGTAAGGCAGTTTTACCGTGTGGAGATTTTCGCAACCATCGAAAACATTATTGTAAAAGCCGTAAGATAAATTGCCATCATAGAAATCTATTCCGTCATCAAACTCAACAGTTTCGAGAGCGGTGCAGACTCGGAATGCTCTCTCTCGCAGTACTTTCAAAGTACTCGGCAACTTAATTGACGTGAGGCTTGTACAGCCTTCAAAGCAGGAAATGCCAATATATTGCAGACCTTCGTTCAGGGTCACATCTCTAAGTCTAGTACAGCCATAGAAAGCATAATCACCGATGGTTTCAACAGTTTTGGGTATGTTATCAACAAATTCAATTCCAGTACACCCTTCAAAACTACCGATATATTTCACTTGGCTATCCTCTGGGAATGCAATAAATAAGAGGCTCTTTTGGTATTGAAATCCATCCACGCCCACGACAGGAAGACCATCACTTTCGCGCACCGATGGCACGATTAAATCGTTTCCATAAGTTTCTCCATTTAAAGGATATATTATGTAACCGGTTCCGTCATCGGTTAGTTGATACTCAAACGGCCCATCTAGCCAATCTTGGGCACCGGCGTGTAATGCCGAGGTGATAATCAACAATGAAAATAGCCATGATGTCGGCTTAAATAAAAAAGATAATATGTGTCGCATACTGATAAAGATTTTTTCATTATATGTGTTGTATTGTAATGGGGATAATAGTCACCTTTGCAAAGGTAATGCAAATTGGTTCCCAAATCATAAAAATAATCATAATTTTTATGTTCCACAGCCATTTGTTTCAAACACAACGCGAATAAGAAAAGATGATAAGTGTCTGTAACACAAAGGTTGTTAAATAATTTTTTAGGAGTGTTAAAGAAATAGTCGGGTGCTTTTGATCCCGGGTAGAGAAAAAAAACAGGGGCGCAGATTGACCATATCGCAACGATAAAGCACAAAGTGGCATAGCAAGAAAAAATAAAGAAAAAATAAAAACCGAAAAAATTGTGAGAGTGAAAAATAATCAGTAAATTTGCACGCCATTACAAAAAGTCGCACTACCGGCGACAGATAAACTTGTAATAATTAAAAAGATATAAAAATGAAAAAAGACATTCATCCTTCAAACTATCGTGAGGTTGTTTTCAAAGACATGTCAAACGGTGACACTTTTATCACTCGTTCCACCGTTGCTGCCAGAGAAACGATTGACATTGACGGCGTGACTTATCCGCTTGTAAAGCTCGAAATCACCAACACTTCAGGCAGGTCGCGTAGACAAGTTCATGAGCCGTTACGGCAATCGCCTCAAGAAGTAAGGCGCAAAGCAAATTTTTATATCCTCAAAACAAAACACAACACGAGGCAGCATCTCAGCGGGTGCCGCCTCGTGTTGTGTTGTTACTGACCGTTTTGGGTTAAATAGGAGCTATTTGTTGCGGCGCGGATTGCGAGGAAACCATCCCTTCTCCACACGTTTTTTCTGCTCGAAGACTTCGCCGATGCTCCAAAAGGCAGAAAAACCGGTGACCCCGAGGATAGAAGCCCAAAACACACTGTCGACGATTAAAGCTGCGGAGCAACAAGCGATGCCGGCGATGAGAAACAGCCACCAAATTCGTGTTCCGAAGAAGTATTCACCCTTTATTACCAGCGGATGAAACAAGCCAATGATTAGAAACGTGGATAGCCCGATAGCGATGCCTGTGAGGTGATAAGATTCGAGAAATTCGTTCATAGTGAGTGGATATTAGGATTGACATATAAAGTGTAGAGTAGTTGCGCAACGATATAGAGGGAGATGAGATTATAGAGGAAGCGGTTGCTGCGGTTGATGGTGCGGCTGTTGCGCCATAGCGCATAGAGGTTGAAAGCCACCACTGCGAGCAGAGTCACGAAGCCGGCGGAGCAGTCAAAATGCTTTAGCGCAAAGGCTCCGATAGTAGGGTTTGCGCCGCAGCATGCCATCATGGCGAAGGCACACACTGCCATCACTATTATGGCAAAGAGGGTGCCGGCGATGCGCCAGGTGATGCTGTGGTTGTGTTGCTGAGAGAGCATCATCTCCGCCACCAGGGGCGAGTTGAAGTAGATGGCTGCAATAATCATGATGAAAGACAGTCCGTTGAGGGCGGAGAGCAAGGGGATGGTGAAGATAAAAGCAATGACGCCAAACTGCTTGAGCAAAGAGAGAGTGCGAAACTCATCTCTGAGCCATCGTGGATGGCATATAATCCACACCAACGCCATAATCAGCGGGATTGACCATGGGAAGAAGGCAAACACCAGTTGCAAGGCAAGCATCTTGAGATGTGAAAATTTGGCGAGGGGCTCGGTGAATTGACCGATGCCGAGCACCGCTTCCGCCACATGGCGACTATTGGCGAAGAAAGCCACGGCGAAGAAAGTGATTACTATTGCCGCAATCATCCAAAGCGCGAGGTGGAGCAGTCGCAGATAGTCGGGTTTGTCTTGAGCTATAACAAACACCACGGCTACAGCCATTAATGCTATGGGCGTGAAAAATCCGAAAAACAACATCGAGCATGCTGTGGAGGCTGCCAGGAGAGCATTTTTTGTGGGGGAGGATTGTTTCAGCCAATGGTAAAGCGATGCCATAGCCGCAATAAAAAAGATGGTGGTGAGGGTGAGCGGCGTTGCTGTATTGGCTGAAGAAATCACGATGTAAGAGGAGAGAAACACCAATGCCGCCATGAAGGAGGTGCTACGCTTTTCGGTAGAGCCACGATAGTGGTAGACACCGACGGTGAGCAGCCATATCACGAGTGCCGAGGGGAGTCTCACGGCAGCCACATCGCTGAGAGAGAACACGTTGATGCCCACCGACACGAGGTAGGCATAGAGGTTGAAGGCGAAGTTGTGTGCATAGTCGAGTGAAAACAGAGCGCCGAACCCATGCCCCGACATCTCGGTGGCGATGGCGAGCAGCGACACTTCAGAGTCGTTGAGCGGAGAGGCACACAGAGGGGCAAACACGGCTATTGCTGCCACTACCATCAGTAGCGCCAACAGTGAGCGCTCGGTGTTGGTTGTGGTTGTCATCTATTTGAAAGTGATAAAACGATTGTAGATGTAGTTTGCAAGAGTGTATACCACCATGCTTATGCACATCACGATGTTTTCACCGGAATTTTTCATTGGCAGCCACGATAATTCCACGTCGGCGATGGCGGTGGATAGCAGCCAATAGCTCACACCCATTTGCAGGGCAAAACACAAGCCGAAACCGAGCAGAAACAGCCCTGCCTCGCGGAGCAAGCTGTGGTGGGCTTTAAACACCCAGGTGCGATTCCACACGAAGCTGTTGACCACTCCGAGCACATATCCCAGAGTGTTAGCGATGGCATATCCTAAACCGCAGAGCGTATTGACGATGTAAAACACTAATAGAGTTATCAATGTGTTGCTCACACCGATAATGCCATATTTGATGAGTTGGATGGTTGTTTTTTTTGCTTGTTCTTTTTTATTCATGACCTTTATTTTTACCCGGTGTAGATTCGATAATAGGTATCCTCCAGTCGTACTTCACCGACAGCAGACGAGTGGCGATGACAGTGGTGGCGCAGGCTATCTGTTGGAGCTCCTCTTCGAAGCCTGCGGTGTGGGAGAGCCAGTAGACGAGACCTCCGGCAATGCATGCTGTGCCGTAGACCTCCTTTCTGAAAATCAGCGGCACTTCGTTGATAAGGATGTCGCGTATCACCCCTCCGAATGCTCCGGTGAGAGTGCCCATGATAATAGCCACCCACATGGGATAGTTGAAGGCAAGGGTTTTCTGCATGCCTATAACCACAAACAGAGCCAAGCCGATGGTGTCGAAGATGAAAAATGTGCTGTCGAGTCTGACGAGTTGTCGGCGAAACACAATCACAAACAACAGCGACAAAGCGGTGACGCTCACATACCATCCGTTGCCCATCCAAAAGGGGGGGACGCCGAGTAGCAGGTCGCGGAGCGTACCGCCACCGATAGCGGTGACCAACCCCACGACATAAGCGCCAAACCAGTCAAACTGTTTAGCTGCTGCCAGGCGGATGCCGCTGATAGCAAAGGCTATGGTGCCAATAATCTCTACGATGAGCAGAAACAGGGAAGTCTCCATTGAAGGGTCAGTGTTGAGAGGTGAGTGATGGGTTGCGCTTCTCGAAGTCTTTGCAGAGGTCGGCGATGCCACATTGGGAGCACTTGGGATTACGCGCCGTGCACACATATCGTCCGTGGAGTATCAGCCAATGGTGAGCTATGGGTTGCAGCTCGCCGGGGATGTATTTCACGAGGGTCTTTTCGGTGGCGAGCGGTGTGGGCGAGTTGTTGGTGAGTCCGATGCGGTTAGACACTCTAAACACGTGAGTGTCGACAGCCATGGCGGCTTTATTAAACACTACCGAGAGGATAACGTTAGCCGTTTTTCTGCCCACTCCCGGCAGTTTCACCAGTTCGTCGAATTGAGAGGGCACGGAGCTGTGATGACGCTCGACGAGCATCTTTGCCATCTTTATGAGCGAGCGGGTCTTGTTGTTGGGGAAGGTGACGCTTTTGATGTATTCGTAGACAGCCTCCTCAGAAGCTGCGGCGAGCGCTTCCGGAGAGGGGTAGTCGCGGAAGAGCGGCGGAGTGACGATGTTCACGCGCTTGTCGGTGCATTGAGCGGAGAGGATGACGGCGATGAGTAGCTGAAACGGTGTGTCATAATGGAGTTCCGTTTCAGCCACCGGCATAATCTCTTGAAATCGTTGGATTATTGCCTTATATCGGTCAGCCATCTTCATCGAGAGTGTCGCTTGAGATGTTAGTGCACCGCCTTAAATTCGTCGAGGAATCGGATGTCGTTTTCGGAGAACATACGCAAGTCTTTCACTCGATATTTCAAGTTGGTGATGCGTTCCACACCCATACCGAGCGCAAACCCCGAATACACTTTGCTGTCGATGCCGCATGCTTCGAGCACATTGGGGTCGACCATTCCGCAGCCGAGGATTTCCACCCAACCGGTGTGTTTGCAGAATGCGCAGCCTTTTCCTCCACAGAGGTGGCAGGAGATGTCCATTTCCGCTGATGGCTCGGTGAAGGGGAAGTAGCTCGGGCGCAGACGGATGCGGGTGTCGGCGCCGAAGAGTTCGCGAGCGAAGTATAGCAGTGTTTGCTTAAGGTCGGCAAACGAGACGTTTTTGTCGATATAGAGGGCTTCCACTTGGTGGAAGAAACAGTGGGCGCGGGCGGAGATAGCCTCGTTGCGATATACGCGTCCCGGGCAGATGATGCGTATCGGGGGTTGTTGGGTGGTCATCACACGGGTTTGCACGCTGGAAGTATGGGTGCGCAGAAGCACGTCGGGCGAGCGCTGGATGAAGAAGGTGTCTTGCATATCGCGTGCCGGGTGGTCTTCGGCGAAGTTGAGGGCGGAAAACACGTGCCAGTCGTCTTCAATCTCCGGGCCGTCGGCGATGGTGAAGCCGAGGCGCGAGAAGATAGAGATGATTTCGTTGCGCACGAGCGACAGCGGGTGGCGAGTGCCCAACGGCTGCATTGCTGCCGGGCGAGTGAGGTCGATGTCTGTGAGAGTTTCGGCTTTCGCTTCCACGCCCTCTCGGAGAGCGTTGATTTTGTCGGTAGCCATGACCTTAAGTTCGTTCAATCGCTGTCCGATTTCCTTTTTTTGGTCGTTGGGGACGGTGCGGAAATCGTTGAACAG
This sequence comes from bacterium, assembly GCA_004561555.1. Classification (GTDB taxonomy): domain Bacteria; phylum Bacteroidota; class Bacteroidia; order Bacteroidales; family Muribaculaceae; genus Limisoma. The sequence continues at coordinate 17,064 of SFVH01000023.1, read as the reverse complement.
AGCCGATATTTCGCCCTTTTTACTTAAATATTTGATACGCAAAGCTTCTACTTCCTCTTTATTTGAAGCGGTGATTTGAGCTATTGCTGTCTTCAAACTTTCAATTTTTTCTAACATGTCAGTATTATCTATAGATTTTCAGACTGCAAATTTAGCAATAATTTGTGTAATTCGGGAGTGATAATTAATAATTTGGTGAAATAAGGGTTAGAATTACGATGCGTCGAGTGGCTGAGGTCACAGATAGTAGTCGAGAAGCTCTCTTACCCACGACCCAAAGGATGCGGTCGTTGTTGTCAACGAGCAGCCATTGTCTTCGTTTGTCGACGATGGAGTAGTGGTTGTCGCTGAAGTAGTCGCTGAGCAATTTAGTGCCTTTCATACCGTAAGGGCTGAAGCGGTCGCCTTCACGCCAATGGCGCAGAGAGAGAGGGGTGGTGAGGATGGCTTCGTCGAAATAAGCCTTCCGGGGGTCGCTCTCAAAAAGGAAATTGTTGTGAGCGTCTACCGTCTCCACCTTGAGGGTGATGGGAGAGGCGTCGGGGCGAGTGAGGTCGAGGCTATAGGTGTGGCTGTGGTCGGTGGCTGTGGTCACTATGATGTGACGGTGTGCCACTTCGGCTATCTTGTTGTGGCTGTAGAAGCGTGCCCCTACGCGGGTGGTGTCGGCTATCTGCCCACATTGTTGGGGAGTGAATCCCATGGGGTAGAGGAGGGCATGGAGCATCGCCGAGGGTGAAGGGCATAGCGACAATGCTTGCCGAGAGATATAAGTGTCGCCGTCGGTTGTGGTCACTCCGCTGTCTTTGAAGGCATTGACTGCCGCGTCGGCGAGAAGAGAGTCGGCGTGGAGGTGTGACATGGTGGCGAGCATCGATTGGCGCGCTGTCGGAAAGAGTCGATAGATTTCCGGCAAGATGATGTTTCTCACCTTGTTGCGCACGAAGTCGCTCTCGAGGTTGGTGCTGTCGGTGACGTAGTCTTGTCGAAGGTCATTGAGGTAGTCGATGATGTCTTGCCGCCCTATGCAAAGCAAGGGTCGCATGATGTTGCCGTTGAGAGGGCGTATGCCTCTGAGCCCTTTGATGCCTGTGGTGCGCAGCAGGTTAATCATCATAGTCTCGATGCAGTCGTCGGCATGGTGAGCCACGGCGATATATTTGCATCCTTCTTGCAAACGCAGTTGCTCAAACCATTGATATCGCAGGTTGCGGCATGCCAACTCCACCGATTCGCCCATGGCACGACATCGCTGCTCCACATCAAAATGCTTCACTGTGAGCGGCACTCCGAGGGTGTTGCAGAGCGAATTGACAAAAGCCTCATCGCGGTTACTCTCCTCTTGTCGCAGGTGGAAGTTGCAATGAGCTGCCACGCAGGGGGTTCCCGCCTCCAGAAGCATGCGTAGCAGAGCCACGCTGTCGGCGCCGCCGCTGATGGCTACGAGCATTTTAGCCTTCAAGTCGAGCCCTTCCATTTTGGCGTAATACTCAATCTTCTGAAGAAATTGCGATTTCATATATCGAGAGAGAAGGAAATGACGAAGGGCTGCAGATAGATATCCGAAGCCCTTCCACTCTTTTTAGTTAGCGATGAAGTGTCCTAATTGATAAGGCATTTGACGCTGATAGGAATAAGCGCGTGCAAACTGCTTCAGGAATTCAATCGTTGATTTTTTTGGTGATGCGACATTCAACTGCCTGTTGTCGCTGTTTGAAGGAAGTAATTGAGTAGAAGTTTTTTGCATAGGCAAACACGTTTTTGTAAAATGAATAATTCTGATTTCTTACGATAAGATAACGCAAGTGTTGCCTATGATATTGTGTGTGGGCACAATTATTTTTTTAACCCATAACGTCCTGATTACCGTTTTGGGTTAATACCATTCCACGCCGTTGTTTCGGCTGCTACGCTTGTCGTATTTGAGGTCTTGGAGGAGCGATGATTTCACGGCGATGTGGAAGTTGTAGCTCTTGTAAGGACCTACGGGCACGAAGCTGGCGCTCATTTGGAAGCAGTGGAGGTCGCGGGTGATGGTGCAGTTCATGTATGCCAGTTTGTGGGTGTCGAAGTTGTAGCTCGAGGAGAAAGAGAAGTTCCACCCTTTGGTGGGTTGCACACGTCCGCTGAAACTGAGGTTTTGGGTGATTTTTCCGCGGTAGTCGAGTTTTTCGTAGTCAAACGAGCCGTAGGAGTAGTTCACGGAGTAGTTGAATGTCAAGCTCCATGGGAAACTCCAATGCACATACCCGTCGTCGTCGAGTTGCAACGAAGAGTCGTTGTCTTTGCCGCCTTTGGGGTTGGTGGCGGCATTGTCGGGCGGAGTGGAGTGGTCGTCGGGGTAGTTTTGCGGCGATTTATCGTTGTTGTCCGAGTTGGTTTTCTTTTTTCGTTGAAACGTTTGATTATTAAAGGTGTAGCTGAAAGAGGTGCCGGTACTTGAGAGTTTCACCCATCCTTTGCCAGCCTTCCATCGGGGCACGTCGACCTTCACCGGGTTGCCGGAGGCGTTGAGGCGGTAGGTGTAAGGGTCCCATGTGGCGGAGAGGTTGAGGTTGAAATTTTTTGCTAATCTGAGCGCTAACGACGTGTTGACGTTGCTCCAACGCATAGAGTCGGCGGCGAAGTTGTAGCTTTGTGAAATTGTGAAGTTTTCGATGAGCGAAATTTTCTTCACGCCGGTGCTGTCGGCATCGTTTTTCACCTTCATCTCAATATTGTTAGATAGCGCTACGCTCACCATGCCGGTTTTTCCTTGTCCCACGGAGCCGAAGATGTTGCTGCCGAAGTAGCTGTATTTTCGTTGTTGCGCTTTGCCTTGCATGTCGATGTAGTCGTAGGAGCCGTAGTATCCCCAACCGGGCTGTGAGAAGTCGGGCGAGGCGCTGAACGACACCGATGGGCTTAACACGTGGCGTATCATCTTCACCTTGTCACCGAGGAATTTTGCCGGGCGGAAGAAGCCGTAGATTTTCGTGTCAAACGAGATTGAGGCGTTGAAGTCGAAGACGTTGTAGAAATTGTAGGTGGTGTCTTGCACTTCAGCCGAAGCTGCGGAGTCCCACGCGCGGCGTATCTTGCGAGTGTACATGCGATCGTTCATCGAGATGCTCGGCGACACGTTGATGTAGTTGAATAGGTTGAAGGTGGCTGACACGGGCACGGAGTGGCGCATACCGTTGCTCCAGTCTTTGACGAGGCTTTTTTTGAAAAACTCGTTTTGATGAGCGGTGAGGCTGTTTTGAAACGTACCGGTGTAGCTCAGTTTGATTTTCTCATACCAACGCTCTTGTCCTACGGCTCGTTTGCGCTTGAAGGGAGCCACCTGCGACAGCGATAGCGTTATGTTGGGAAACGACACCGAGAGTGTGGAGTCTTGGGTGCGTTGCGCTATAGAGGCTGTGGTCGACATCTGAAACTTTGAGCTGAAACGATAGCTGAGGTTGATGGTGCTGTTTTTGGTGTTTTCCGTAAACGACTCGTTGTAATAGCTGTTGAGGTCGTTGCGCGAATAGCCGGAGGTGGCGAAGTTTACGCTTGCGGAGAACGTCATGTTGGGGTTGGCTTTGGCATCTTGCGAGTGAGTCCACCCTATGCGGAAGTTTTTCTGCTTCACATAGTCGGGAGAGCCTTTGTCGCCGGTGACTGTGATGAGGTAGCTCATGTCGAAGTTGCCCGAAAACTTGTAGCGTTTGCGGTAGGTCGACTTTGCCGCCAGTCCCCACGACCCTTTGGTGTAGATTTCTCCGGTCAGCGCCAGGTCGACGTAGTCGTTGATGGCGAAGTAGTAGCCGCCGTCGCGCAGATAAAAACCTCGCTGATAGTCGTCGCCGAAGGTGGGAAAAATCACTCCGGAGGAGTATTTGGAAGTGAAGGGGAAGTATCCGAAGGGCACAGCCAATGGTAGCGGCACGTCGCACATCACCATGTATGCCGGGCCGGTGACGATGTCTTTCTTGGGGCGCATCTTTCCTTTGGTGAGTTGGAAGTAGAAGTGGGGATGGTCGTGGTCGTCGCAGGTGGTGTATTTACCGTCGACGATGTTGTAGGTGTTGTCGTCCATCTTTTTTGTGCGTCCGCCGATGAGGTATCCTTCGCCTTGCTGTGTCACCACGTCGGTGATATATCCTTTTTGAGTTTTGAAGTTGTAGGTCATGGTCTTCGACTCATATTCGCCGCTGCGGTCTTTAAACACCGGGGAGCCTACCACTTCGTCGGTGGAGTCTTTTCGCCCTACGGCATAGACGAGGCTTTCTTTCATGTCCATATGAATCTCGTCGGCGGCGAGGTCGAGGTCGGAATATACCACTTTGCTTTCGCCGTACATGTATGCGGTGTTTTGTCCCATCAACACCAGCGAGTCTTTGGCAGAGAAATCCACCACATGGTCGATGTCTACTGGCTCCCTTACCACTCTGATGCCGGAGCTGTCGGCGGCAGCCACGGCGGTGGTGTCGGGCTCGGCATCGGCTTTCTCGAAGGCTTCGATGAGAGAGCTGTCGGCAGGCTCGGCAGCGGGCATCGAGAGCCTTCCGGTGTCGGAGCTTTCAGCCACACGCAGTGATGGTCGCTCCTTGATGTCGAGGTTGCGTAGCCGCCACATGGCGTTGCGGATGGAGTCGATGCGCGGGGTGGAGATGGTGATGCGTCGTGAGGGTACGGTGTCGACAACCTCTTTTGCCACCGATGTGCTGTCGGCATCAGAAGGGGTTGTCGAAGATTGTGCTTGCGGACGGGCGAAGACTGCCGTCGACAGGCATAAAGCCAATGCTATGTATATATATATTTGCTTCAAAGCGTACTCTCTTGGCAATATTCGGTGCAAAATTACGCAAAAAGCGTGGAATAATCGATATTTCTGCCGTTTTTATGCTATGAAGCGGTGATAAAATTTTGATTTTAGCGGCTAAAATCCTGGATGATAGATGATTGTGCTATCTTGTTGTTGCGGTTGAGGCGAAAGTTGTTAAACGTCTCGAAGATGTCGGCGAGCGAGATGGTGGCGTTGGCTATCTGACTTTCGTAGAGTTGAGCGCCGGCATTTTTCTCCGCTTGCCCCTGCAGAGCGCTGTTCACTCCCGAAATCTTTTCAAACAAGTTCATTTGCAGATTTACCATTTCGTAGGCGCCGATGCCGGTGGCGTTGGTGGAAATCTGCTGAGGGAGGTCGCCGCCACCGCTTGCATAGTGGGGGTGATAGGGGATGATGGCGTTTGGTCGCGCCCAAGCGTTGCGCAGGTCTTTCCATGTGTATCCGTGAGGGAGGATGTTGTCGGGATAGAGCAACACCCCTTTGGCACTGATGCTCATGATGTTGTCTACGAGAGTGATAAGGCGGTTGATGTGTTTTTGCTGGTCGATGATGTCTTCCACCAGCGAGTGTACCTCGCCGTCGGTGTAGGGGTATAGCTTAAACACGAAAGGGTGGGCGGCATGGGCATACGGAGAGGAGTAGGTGGAAAGGAGTGAGCCGTCGGGAGTGAGCCAGTAGCATTGCCAATGGGAGAGCATCGTCCATCGGCGCTCCACGCTGTCGCTCAAGGGCTTGCTGTTGCCACCTTCTTGAAAATACCAATCGCCGGTGGCGCGGTCGTGGCAGTCGTAGCCTTCGATGTGCACTTGCTTCCACATCTCAATCACTCTGACTCTTGCCGGCAGGGAGGGCGTGAAAAACGAGCCGCTGCCATGAGCGTCGTTGTCGTTGTAGATGTGGCAGATGTCCAACGCTTTGTCGCGGTTGCCGCCGTTGAAACGCTTCACCACCTCCGCCAGGGGCATATCGTGGAGCATCCCTATCATCGTGCAGTCGCGCCCGAGCGGGTCGGTGCCGATGCGCAAAAACATCCTCTCGGGCGAAACGATGTCGACCTTCTGTGGCGAGGTGATGCGCTGAAAGCAACAACCAGAGATGAGAAACTCTTCGAGGGAGCGGCTGTCGAGCTCGTTGAGGTCGGTGTTGCCGTCGCTTTCGTCGGCGATTTTTGAGCGGAAGCGCCCCACGACGCTCTTCACCAGTTGGCGAATGAGATTGTTGGTGTACGGTTCGCGCCCTTGGCTTTTCATCCATTCACGCTCTGTCACCACTATGCCGTCGTCGTTTTTCATCTTGTCGCGCCATTGGTTGCCGTAGGTGAAGTCTTTATTGCGGTCGCGTTTGGAGCGTATTTCTTGCATTTCGCTCCATGCTTTGTGGGCTTCCTCGAGGAGGAGCATGGTTTTTGTGTGTTCTTCAGGGTTCATGTTGTTGTGAAATTTGTAATGCAAAGGTAGTGTAATCCATAAAAATAGGTCATAAAAAGGAATAATTAAAAATATTATGTAAAACATAGTTAATTGTGTGTGCATATTCAAAAAACTCTTGTATCTTTGCGCTACTAAAGAGAGTATTTTCAAATCATATCATATTATGGACAAAAAAATCAGTTTGTATGTTTTGGCAGGCGCAGCAATTGTGCTTACCGGTTGTAACAAGAAGATGGGTCCGTTTGCAGCGGAATATTTTTCTACCGACCCTACTCCTCTTGAAGTAGTGGGCGATGTAGTGCCGGGCACCATCACTGCTAATGTACCCCAAAAATTCTTTAAGAAAAACGCCGAAGTAACCGTTACTCCTTATCTCGTGTATGGCGATGAGCTTCGTCAAGCTTCAGAGTCATTTGTATTTCAAGGTGAAAAGGTGAAGGGCAATAACCCGGTTATCAGCTATAGCAACGGTGCTACCGTTTCTATCCCGGTGGCATTTGTCTACACTCCGGAAATGATGAAGAGCGACCTCTATCTCGACTTCTCCGTGACTCAAGGCAAAAACACTTACGCATTGCCGGCTGTAAAGGTAGGCGAGGGCGTGCTTGCAACCTCTACTTTGGCTAATGCCCAAACCGTTGTTCCTGCCGGAGCTGCCGACAAGTATCAACGTGTGATTAACGATATCCTTGATGCCGACCTTATGTTCCTCATCAACCAAGCAAACGTGCGCGCTTCCGAATTGAAAGAAGGCACAGCCGTAAGCAACTTCAATGCTGCAGTGGCACAAGCCACTTCAGCCGACAATATGGAGGTTGAGGGCATCCACGTTTCTTCATTCGCATCGCCTGATGGTGGCGTGGAATACAACGAAAAGCTCTCCGAGCGTCGTGAGCATGCAACCGTCGACTATCTGCAAAAGAACTTCAAGAAGGGCAATGTGACCAACTATGGCGACATCACTTCAGAGTTTACCGCTCAAGATTGGGAAGGCTTCCAACGCTTGGTGGCTGAAAGCAACATCCAAGACAAGGACCTCATCCTCAGCGTCCTCTCTATGTATAAAGACCCGGAACAACGCGAAAAGGAAATCCGCAACCTCTCAAGCGTCTTCGACCAACTCGCTCAAGAGATTCTTCCGCAACTTCGCTACTCTCGCATCTCCGCTTCTATCAACACCATCGGCCGTAGCGACGAAGAGATTGTCGCTCAATACAAGGATGATGCTTCAAAGCTTTCGGTAGATGAGATCCTTTATGCTGCTACTCTCACCAACGACAACAAGCAAAAAGAAGACATCTACGCTAAGGCTGCAAAACTCTATCCTAACGACTATCGTACATTTAACAACCTCGGTAAAGCTCAATATGTCAACGGTAAGTATAATGCCGCTAAGGAAAACTTCGAGAAGGCTGCCGCCCTCAATCCTAAGAGCGAAGAGGTGAATATGAATCTCGGTTTGGTGAAATTGGCTGAGAAAGACTACAATGCCGCACGTCAATATTTTGGTGCTGCTGCCAATGCTGAAGGCGTAAACGACGCTCTCGGCGTGTACTATCTCCGTCAAGGCGACTATCAAACCGCTGTGAAGGCTTTCGGCAACAGCAAGACTAACAACGCTGCTTTGGCTCAAATCCTTACTAAGGACTACAGCGGAGCTCAAGCTACTCTCAATGCTGTGGCAGAGCCTAACGCTACAACCTATTATATGATGGCTGTTGTGGCTGCTCGCACCAACAACGAGCAAGGCGTATATGCAAATCTCCGCAAGGCTGCCGCTCTCGACTCTTCTGTGAAGGCTCGTGCCGCTGTCGACAAGGAGTTTGCCGCTTACAATGTTTCGCAATTATAAAAAAATCTTATCATAAGAAAAGTAGAAAGGGGAGCTGGGTCTGTGAAGACACAGCTCCTATATTTTTGTGTAGAGGGTGGGGTAAGGAAAAGAAAAAGAGCGGAAACCGGGATTGTCGGTTTCCGCTCTTTGCGAGTTAAATAAAATAATGTGCGAGACTATGCCTTTTCGCAAACGATGCGAGTGTGGGCTTTGGGATAGCGGAGGTTGACACATGAGGCTTCGGTGAGCACGATGGCGTCGGTGTTGCGCACTCCCGCTTCCTTGAGGCTCAGTTGTTCGGTGGTGAAAGGGATGTGGCTGTATTTCTGGAGATATTCCGGGTCGATGATGATGCCATCGTCTTCCATGCCACATTCGTCAAACACCTCCGAGAGGAGCACGTAGAGTTTGCCGAACTTCGAGCGAATTTCCGAGAAATCGATGCCCCATTTCACGATGTTTTCTCCAGCCATTACCGTCTTGGTATATTCCAAGCAGTTGAGACGCTCGATGAGTCCGGAGCCTCCGATGAGTACTTTTCGCTTGTTGCCGGCATTTCCGGTAAAGGCTGTGCGCATTAGTTTCACGAGAGTGTCTGTGTTAAACTCCTCTTTTTTATAAGAAAACTCGTTGCCGGCTTGGTCCCAGATGCCCCCGGTGAGGAGGATTTCTTCCTTCTTGACCCTGTCGTTCACTCTACCTTTCACGCCGAAGAGGAAGTTTTTCTCCATGCCCAGTCGCATGTCGTAGATGGCAGCCTCTTCTTGGTCGGAGAAAGTCCATCCCACCTCCTTGTTGGCGATTTTTTGGAGGGTGCTTTGCTCAATTTGCATCTTGAAGATTTGGCAGAAGTTTTGAGACTTTTGCGGTAGCGACTCAAATTGAGCTGTCTGCACGTCGAGCTCCGAAGCGGCACGCCCCATGCGTATGAGCTTAGTGTCGGCCGGGATAGAAGGCACACAGATGACACCGTCTTCGCCAATCATACCGTTTACTGTGTGCACCAAGATTTTGTCTTGGTTTTTCGACTCTACATAGAGCACGAGGTCTTGGCTGCTTGGCGTCTTTCCGTCGGGGCGATAGCCTTGCACGCCTTTAGCGAGCAGAGTCTCCGATGCCTCGATGACATCCGGATTGTCAATGGAGAGCGTTGCCGTCGAATAGCGGCTTGAGGCAGTCTCCGGCGAGGTGCATCCGGTGGAGTCGGCGGTTACGGTCACCGAAGTGGGGCGGGTGTCTACCGAGTAGTAATCCACAATCATGCTGCCGGCTTTTTTAGCGCCTGCCCATCGGGAGAGCTGGTCGATAGGCGTTGCCATCGGGCGTATTTTCACCAGGCGACGGTCAATCTCGTTGACGAGGAAGTCGGGCGATTCGGCATTGGTGATGGCTGTGGTGAGCGGTTCGTCAGCCACATGTTTTCCTCCTGCCACCCCTGCCACGATAGCCATTGCCATCATGCTTTCGGCGCTAAAGCCGTCAATCAATGCCACTGCGGCGATTATCGCCGGGAAGATAAGGTTTTTCAGATTCATAGTAGTTAGATTAATATAAAGGTTATTACAAAAAGGTGATTCTCGGGGGGCTTAGTCCCACACACTGCGTCGCATAAAGCGAAGGATGGTGGGGCTGTCGGTGTTGTCGTCGGGGGCAGTGTCGCTGCTCGGCTCTGTGTCGAGGAGGCGGCGTTGTGTGGCGATGCCGTCGTTTTTGCCTCGCAGATAGGCGTCGGCTTCCGCTTTTGCCATCATCTCGTCGAGGCGCATCCCTTTGAAGAGGGTGTCGAGAAAAGCATCGTCGGTGTGGTCGCCTTCAAGCAAGGCGGTGAGCTGTGTGAGTGCCGCTTCGTCGTCGGGGTGGTTGGCGGCGAGGTAGCGCAACACTGCATCTTCGTTTGGGTTTTCGGCATTGGATTTGAGTGCCGGTGTAGGTGTGTTTTCCATATGTTTTCTGTTTTGGTTGATTGTTATTACGCTGCAAAGTTAAGCTGCTTCCTTCCCATTGCTTTATTAAAAAGAATATTGAGAGACTAAAAAAATTGCGGTGAAACACCTGTTATATCTCTAATTTCTACAATTATATTTAATTAAATGGCAAAATGCTTGAAAAAATATTTTATAAATTTCTTTTTGATATGAAATATTTGTTTTATCTTTGCAAATGAAAATTCTAAGTAACTATTAAAACAAAGGTAAAAAAGATTATGAAAAAGCGTTGGTATGTATTTTTAGCGGTTGTTGTATTGGTGAGCTTGTTAGGCGTAGCTCTGCCTGAAGGCACCGGTGATTGGAGTGAAATGTCGTCGAGTGTTGATAAGGCTGATGTGGCTTGGATGATTACGGCGACCATCTTTGTGTTGATGATGACTCCGGGTTTGTCATTTTTCTATGGAGGTATGGTAGGGAAGAAAAATGTGATTTCCACCATCTTGCAGAGTTTTATTGCTATGGGAATCATTAGCGTGTTGTGGGTAGTGGTTGGCTTCAGCCTGTCGTTTGGTCACGACATAGGCGGCGTGATAGGCGACCCCACAACTTTCTTTATGTTTAAGGGTGTAGGCGCTCAGGTTGACAATTATCTTGCACCGACAATCCCGTTGGCTCTGTTTGCGTTGTTTCAGATGAAGTTTGCCATCATCACACCCTCGCTCATCACCGGCTCATTTGCCGAGCGTGTTCGTTTTTCCGCCTATATGGTGTTTATGGTATTGTTTTGTCTGTTTGTCTATTGTCCGTTGGCACATTGCACATGGCATCCCGACGGATTGTTTCGCCAGATGGGTGTGGTGGATTTTGCGGGTGGCATCGTGGTGCATGCTTCCTCGGGCGTGGCGGCTCTTGCCGGAGCGCTCTATCTCGGACGTCGCACTAAGTTGGACCGCAGCGAGTCGCCGGCAAATATCCCGTTTGTCATCCTTGGCGCGGCGATGTTGTGGCTGGGATGGTTTGGCTTCAATGCCGGCTCGTCGTTGGCAGCCGACGGTATAGCCGTCAAGGCATTTCTCAACACTAACACTGCCTGTGCCGTGGCTATGCTGGCATGGATTTTCTTCGACCGCTTGCAAGGTCGCAAAGCCTCGGCGATGGGAGCGGCTGTGGGTGCAGTCGTGGGCTTGGTGGCTATCACGCCGAGTGCCGGTTATGTCTCTGTCGGGCAGAGCCTGTTTATCTCTACCCTTACTGTTTTTATCTGTAACATCGCAGTGCATTGGAAAAACAAGTCGCACATTGATGATGCTCTCGACGTGTTTCCCACTCACGGTGTAGGCGGTATCGTGGGCACCATCCTCACCGGAGTGTTTGTCAACGGCTTGGTGGTGGGCAATTGGGATGTGTTTGGAGTGCATTTTATGGCTGTTGCCATAGTGTTTGTCTACGCTTTTGTGATGAGCTTGTTCCTCTATTGGCTCACCGACAAGATGATGACTCTGAGAGTGTCGGTGCGTAGCGAGAGAATGGGGCTTGACCTCAGTCAGCACGACGAGCAGTATAACTTCGCCGATTCCGACTCGGTGGAAATCGAAGAAGAACTTGCGGAAATCAAAAAGCGTCTTGATGAGATGTCGACTAATAAATAAAAACCTAACAAAAATTTATAGCTTTTCTTAGTAATTTTAGAATTTTCCGTGTGCCGAAGTCTTAGCGATTAAGATTTCGGCATTTTTATGTCATCAAAACGAGCTAACTGCCTGATAATAAAAAAGATTGATTGTCTCCCGACAACCAATCTGTAATTAACCTTAAATCTAATACCATGAAAAACACACTGCAAATGTAACATTTTTATTTCTTACAACAATGCTTTTCAGCAAAGAAATGCATTACCTTAATATTATTTAACTGCATGGTTATTGCAGATTGCCCAAAAAGCATTATGATGAAAAAACGTGAAACGACGTGTCAAAGGGTCAAAAAAATAAAAACACAATGACAAAAGGATGGCATTTCAGATGAATTTTATTATCTTCGCACACAAAAGCAAAAACGATAGTGGAAATATCACTGATAATAGCAGGCGCAATACTGATGGTGGGGGGTATTTATCTCTGCATCCGTCCTTATGTGCCTTCGGTGATTGCTTCTTATGGCGGCTTGTGGCTCTTGCAGTGGAGCGGAGCGGTGAGCGTTCCGGCTCAGGCATTGGGCTATTGGGGAGCGATGGTGTTTTTGGTGTTTACCATTAGCTCGCTGCAGTCGCCGGCTCTTACCAAAGCCACTCAGGGCACCGTGCCCATCACCCTCACCTCCCTTGCCGGGATGGTGGTGGGGTTGTCGCTGGCGAGTTATGCCGCGATGATAGTCGGAGCGGTGGTCGGTGCTGTTGCCGGGGGCATATTTTTTGCTCGCACACCCAAGGGTGCGGCTCTGCATTTTCCCTCGAAGCGGTTTTTGCAATATCTTTGTGCCAAAGGGTTTCCCACGGTGGTCAGCGTGTCGCTTCTGGGCATGGCGTTGATGGTGGCTGTGGTGGCAATCCGCGGGGCGCAGTTGTAGTTACTATTAATTTGACGTGAGATGAAAAAAATATTAGCTTTTCTATTGGTGGTTGTGGGCATTTCGCTTGTTGCCGGGGCGGTAGACAACGAGAAAGATTCCAAATTTAAGCCCATTGCTCCTGATATGGATACTATCAAGCATAACATCGAAAATCCCTATTCCAACTATTACTATAAGAAGTTATGGCGCAAATTTCTCAGCAACGACACCAATATGTCGATGCAAGAATATCGTCATCTATATTTAGGGTATATGTTTCAAGAAGACTACGACCCTTATCGTCGCAGCGAGTTTTCGGAGAAGATACAGCCGCTCTATTACAAGAAGAGCCACACTCCCGCTGAGTGCGACACCATCATCAAATATGCGGAGTTGTCGCTTGCCGACGACCCCTTCGACTTGCGGCAGATGGAATTTTTCATCTATGCTCTCAAGGAAAAGAAGAAATATGCACGCGCTTCGATATGGCAGTTTCGCCTCAATCACCTCATCCAAGCCATCCTCTCCACCGGCAAGGGCACTAAAGAGATGCCGTGGGTAGTGACCAGCCCCATCCACGAATATGTCATTATTAACAATATGGGGATGATGGCGGTGGAGCATCAGCCTCTGGAGGGCGACGTGGATTATATCATCGTCGACAAGCCTAAAGACAAGAAAGCCCCGGAGGGTTACTATTTCGATGTGTCGATGCTCTTGAAAATCCGCCATCAGAAGTTTGGCGACTAATCTCTGTTGCGATATGAATGAAGTGACGATACGACGATTTCTCCACTCGCGAGCATTCGTGATGGTGGCTGTGGCGGTCTCCGCAATGCTTGCCACAGCGGTGGCGATGCTCACTGCCGACGTCAACACAAAGAGTGCCCTACAGCCGGCGATGTCGCCTTTGTGGCAGCGCGTGGTGTCGATGATGGCGGTGATAGTGGTGGCGCAGTCGCTGTTTCTGCTTAATAAGAAATACGTGTTTATTCGCGAAAACACGATGCTCTACATCTCCCTGTTTGTGTTTACAACGATGGTAAACCCATGTGTGGCAACAGCGTTTAACCTCGGATTGCCGCTCACGCTCATCCTCCTGGCTGCCACCTATGTGCTCTTTTCGCTCTTTCGGCAAAGCCACAATCGCGGCGGGGTGTTTCTGGTTATGGCGATGCTCTCTGCAACCTCATTGTGGCAGCCGTCGGTGTTGCTCTATGTGCCGGTGTTTCTGTTGGGGGTGATGCAGATGGGTCTCTACGGTATGCGCTCCATTCTTGCTGCCGCGATAGGAGTGGCGGCGCCGTTATGGGTGGCGTATGCGTTGTCGGGCAATGTCCTCACGGTGTTTCACCTTCCCGACTTCTCCTCGATGGCGGAGCAGTGGGTGGCGGGATTCTCTGTTGCACGCTTGTTGCACACTGTGTTTATCGTGGCGCTCGGCACCACCTTCGGCATCATCAATGCTTGGACCATTATGAGTTACAGCAACCGTCGTCGCTCCTACAACGGTTTTCTCAACCTCCTTGCGGTGGCAACGCTGCTGATAATGGCGGTGGACTTCGCCAATACCGACAAGTATATCATCCTCGTCAATGCTCTGACCGCCATACAAGCGGCTCATTTCTTCACCATACGCAAGTTTGCTAAAGACTACGTCGTGATTATCGCCCTGATAGCCGTTGATGTAGCGCTGTCGGTGGCTACGGTAATAAATATCCTTTAAGAGATGAAAATCATTGTTGAAGCCAATATCCCATATCTACGCGGACTCCTCGAGCCTTTCGGGGAAGTGCGCTATCTTTCAGCTCCGGAGATTGATGCTGCGGCGGTGAGAGATGCCCACACGCTGTTTGTGCGCACTCGTACCCGTTGTGATGCCTCGCTGCTTGAGGGTAGCAGTGTGCGTTTTATCGCTACCGCCACCATCGGCACCGACCATATCGACCTCGACTACTGCCGTCGTCGTGGTGGGTGTGGGACATGTGGGAAGCATTGTGGCGCGGTGGGGCGAAGCCTTGGGCATGAAGGTGTTGCGATGCGACCCGCCGCGACAACGCCTTGAAGCCGGCAACTTCTGCTCCCTCGACCTCATTGCTCGTGAGGCGGAGATTATCACCTTTCACACCCCCCTCACTCATAGCGGCGACGACGCCACCTTCCACCTTGCCGACAGTGAGTTTATGCGCCAAGCCGAGCAGTGCCGACTGCTCATCAATGCCGCTCGCGGCGGTGTGGTCGACGAGCAAGCGGTGGTGGAGGCTCTACAAGGCGGCACTCTCCTTGCCGCCGCCATCGATTGTTGGGAACACGAACCTGACATCAATCCTCGTCTGTTGCAATATGCCTTTGTAGCCACTCCCCACATCGCCGGTTATTCCGCCGAGGGCAAATGCCGGGCGGTGGCGATGACGCTCGACGCCTTTGAGCGTCACTATGGTGTGACGGTGAAGGGGAAGCCTGTCGTTGATGCGCCCCTTGAGGGTGTCACCCCGAGGAGCATCGGCGAGGTGATGAGCTCCTATAATCCGCTCAACGACACTTCGCTCTTGCAAGCCGACCCCTCGCAGTTTGAGGCTTTGCGCAATGGCTATCGACTTCGTAAGGAGGTGAGATAGTGAGTAGAATATTAAATAATCTTAAAAGAATATTAATTTTGGCTGACTTTTGAGTTTTATATATACCTTTGCATAAAAGGCTGTCGGCGTTGCGCTGTTGTCATAACGTTGGCGCGTTGATGTGAATAAATCCAAATTGGTCTTAGGTAATTAAGCGCAAACGGATTTCATTTTTTTGACATCATCACGCTAATGATTAATGATAAATAAATGCATCCAAAAGATACATTAACATTCGATTTTTATATTCACTTAATTCATCCGGTGGTCTGCGGGAGCAGCTTGCCGGTTTGTTTTTTAAGGATATAAGAAGAAGGGGGAGACACAGCCCTCATTTCACTGCCAAAGGAGGGTTGATGAGGTAGATGTGGCGAGTGGCTCGCGTGAAGGAGGTGTAAAGCCAGCGGTAGAAGTCCACATTAGAGTAGGCATCTTCGGGGATGTATCCCATGTCGATAAACACGTTTTTCCACTGCCCGCCTTGGGCTTTGTGGCACGTCACGGAGTAGGCAAACTTCACCTGGAGGGCGTTGAAAAAAGGATTTTGCTTCATCAGGCGATAGCGTTCGCTCTTGCGAGAGACGTCGGCATAGTCAGCCATAACGTTTTGGTAGAGGCGTTCGTTTTCATCGCGGGTGAGCGCCGGCGCTTCGGCATAGAGGGCATCGAGGAGGATTTTGGCGTCGAGCTCCACTTGATAGTCGGGAAACTCGAGCGTCACGTCGGCAAAACGGAAGCCGTAGAGGGTGGTGACCTCCGAGATGCGTCTCACCACGGCGACATCGCCGTTAGCGATGAAGTCTATTTGGTTGTAGCCCTCAGCCCAGAAGTAGTTGTTTTTAGCCACCAGCAGCATATCGCCGGTAGTGATTTCCGCCTCCATATAGAGCACACGAGCGCGTATGCCTTGATTGAACATCACGGCGCGGCGGTTGCTGCGAGTGATGATGATGGTGGCGTCGGTGCCGTCGGTGGCATAGCAATGCTCCACGCTCTCGGCGAGGGTGTCGCCGCCCACCACCTCCACGTCGGGATATGCCGACACCTCAAGCGTCGGGGCGGTGAGATTGCCCGAGGCGAGGATGCGGCGAAGGAGGGTGGCGTTGGCGAGGATGCCGGAGTCTTTGCGCTGACGTGCCGTGTCGGTGAGCGACAGCTCGTAGACTGTCAGCGAGTAGCTGCGGAGGGTGGAGCAGGCGAGTGCCGGACTGGTGGTATAGCCCACCGGTGGCAGCTGTGCCACATCGCCCAAGAGCACCAGGCGGCATCGCTCGCCGCTATACACATAGGTGATGAGGTCGTCGAGCAGACAGCCGGTGCCGAACACTGCCCCTTCGGAGGAACTGTTGGCTATCATTGAGGCCTCGTCGACAAAGAAGATTGTGTCCTTATGTGGGTTGCGAGCAAGGCTGAAGTGCATATCCTGTGGGTCGTAGCGCTGACTCTGATAAATCTTGCGGTGGATGGTGTAGGCGCTGTGTCCGGAATAGGAGGAAAACACCTTTGCGGCGCGTCCCGTGGGCGCCAGAAGCACCGATTTCATCTTCAAGTGCTCCAAGCCGCTCACCACTGCCGCTGCCAGCGATGTCTTGCCGGTGCCCGCATAGCCGTTGAGCAAGAAGGTTGTGCGTTCATCATCGTCGGCAACAAACTTGCTGAATGCCGCCACCACCTGCATTTGCTGCTCGTTGGGCTCATAAGGCAGGGCGGCAAGTATGCTTGTCCCTATTTTCCGCTCTTTCTCTGTCATAGTGATTACAAAGGTAGTGAAACCCACTATTAATTCAAAATATTTCTGCAGGCTGTGCGGCTAAAACGAGCTGTAGTAGTCTTGCGGCGAGTCGGGGAATATTTCCACCGGGCGGCGCGGGTCGTATTTAGGCTTTGTTTCGGC
>SFVH01000022.1 GCA_004561555.1 bacterium | reverse complement strand
CACTTGCCATTTCATTTGCTCACGTTAGAAGATTTTGCCGCAGAGGCGTAACGAGAGCACCGGATAAACTTTAACTTTATCAATAACCTTTGTAAAGTCATTGTCGATTTCCCCGAGAATAGGTGTCAAATCGCCCGCTTCGGTATAAACTTCGGGAGTGCCGTGGATTTGCACGCCGAGGTCGACATTGAAAGAGAGGAGCCTGCCGGGCAAAGCTCGGCCCCACCCGATGCCCACATATGGACGTACGTTTTTCACTTTCAAACCACCGTGCACATTACCGTTATTATCCACCGGGAGGTTGTAGTCGCCCACTTGGATTGTTGCGTCGCTAATGCCTTGAAGAGCATCGCTATGACCTGTGATTTTCACTAATTTATCACCGCCGAAATATGCGCCGGCAGCAACATAAAGCCCAATCTTTGGCACAGGGTAAAAGTTGAGAATAATATTTCCTTGCGTTCTGCCGATGCCACAATCGAGGTCGATGTCGGCAGAGCCTTGTGTACCAGCTACGTTGTAAGTTGCAGTCTCGGTCGTTGAAATCTTCACGTTAGGCATAAACTCAGCTCCTGCGCGTAAGGTTAGCCATTGTGTGACCGGGGTTGCGAGATTCACTCCAATACCGTTGGTGCCTACAGCGACACCTACTCCCAGGTGATTAAACACATCTTGAGCACCTGCTGCCAAAGTGGCAAACATTAATGCGGTGAGTAATAATAGTTTTCTCATAATGGTTATTATTTTTGTTTAACATATCATTTAGTCTTTAGCTGAAAAGCTACTTATCTTTTGCAAATGTATACAAAAAATTCTTTTTTTTCTATATCTTTGCAATAAAAACACCGAAGTTATGGATTATAATTTTGACAAGGTAATCGATCGCCACAACACTGACTGTGTGAAATACGACGGAATGACGATGCATTTCGGGCGTAACGACCTGTTGCCGTTGTGGGTTGCTGATATGGATTTTGAGGCGTGTCCCGCTGTATATGAAGCACTTAACAACCGCCTTAATCACAAAATCTACGGCTATGCCATTGCCCCCGACAGCTATTGGGAGAGTATCCTGTCGTGGCTCCAACGCCGCCATAACTTTTCTGTGAAGAGAGAAGAGCTGACATTTGTGCCCGGAGTGGTGAGAGGATTAGCAATGGCTGTCAACACATTTTCATCGCCCGGCGACAAAATATTAATTCAGCCGCCCGTATATCATCCGTTTCGTCATGTGATTGAGAGCAATGGCAGAAAGGTGGTGAACAACCCCCTGCGTGTGGACTGTAAGGGCAAGATGACGATGGACCTTGAGCTTCTTGAGCGGCAGCTCACACAGGAGCAGTGCTCGATGATGATACTTTGCAATCCGCATAATCCCGGAGGAGTGATTTGGGACAAGCATACCTTGATGGCAGTGGCAGAGATTTGCAAACAGCATGGTGTGGTGGTGTGTAGCGATGAAATCCACGGCGACTTGGGTCTGTTTGGCAACCGGTATAACCCGTTTGCTACAGTGTCGGAAGCCGCACGCGACATCAGTGTCACTTTTGGGGCACCTTCAAAGACATTCAATATCCCCGGCATCGTAAGTTCGTGGGTGGTGGTGAAAAATCCCATGATGCGTCGCAAGTTTTACACCTGGCTGAGTGCCAACGAGCTCAATGAGCCTACCTTCTTCCAAACCGTAGCCACCGAGGCAGCTTATCGCCACGGAGAGCAATGGCTTGAGGCTGTGTTGGCTTACATTGAAGCCAACATCCGATTTGTGGAAAGCTTTATCGGAGAGACTATTCCGGAAATAAAGGTTATCCGCCCGGAGGCTTCCTACCTCGTGTGGCTCGATTGCAGCAGCCTTTGTGCAAACCGCGAACAACTCGACAATATCTTCGTGAAACACGCACACTTGGCACTCAATCCCGGCGAAATGTTTGGCGATGGAGGAGAGATGCATATGCGACTCAACGTAGGATGCCCGAGGACAACCCTCGCAAAAGCGCTTGAGCTTCTTGCCCATGCCGTAAAAGAAATGAAGGAAAACAAATGAAAGAATATAAAGACGAAGACGATAAATGTTTCGGCATTGCCGGAATGGCTATAGGCATTTCTATACTTAATGGAGAAGACTTGCTTCTTGGCGCCGACCTCGATGATGAGAGCGGCAATTATCTAACTTTCACCCCTGACTACTATTTTCAGGGCAGTCCACTGTTGGGCGCATCAGAGGCGTGGCGCATCACCATAAATCGTTATCGCATGACCATCGGAATGCTTCTCGCCAACATCTTTTGCCGCTCAATGCACAGCGGCAAGGTTATTTCCTATATGGAAGCCAAGAAGGCCCTGTTTAGCGGAATCGCCGAGGAGGGACGCCGCTCTTGCCAACTGGACGACGACGAGATACGCAAACTATTTCAAGAGACCTACGACTATCTGCGTCAAGTGTTTATCGACACAAACGTACGCACTATCGCCAACCGCTTTTCCGCCCGCCTCAAGGACAATCGTCGCCTCTCAAACTGCGAGATTAAGCAGCTCTTAGGAATGATTGATGAATAATTCCTTAAAATTTCGTTGGATGTGATAAATTTTTGTTATTTTTGGAGCTCAATTTTTTGTTACCTTTGCAAACAACATAAAAACTATTTGCTATGAGACGTATTTTAACCCTCGCTTTTGTGATAGCAATGTTCTCTTCTTGGGCTTTTGCTCAGGGGAAGCAATATCAAATTGCCGGTGTGGCTTTCTACAACCTCGAGAATCTATTTGACACAATTCCTAACAATCCTCTCGGAAGAGACGAGGAGTTCACTCCCAATGGCGCTCGCCAATGGACCGGGAAACGCTATTGGAGCAAAATCCACAATATGGCATATGCCATCTCAAATCTCAAGACCGAGCGCACGCCATTAGGTCCCGCAATATTGGGCGTGTCAGAAATTGAAAACATCACAGTGCTTCAAGACTTGGTGAAAGACCCACAGCTGAAAGACCTTCATCTGCAAATCATCCATCACGATTCGCCCGACCGTCGCGGCGTCGACGTTGGATTTCTGTATAACCCTCGATTGTTTCGCCCTCTTAACGTCACCCACCACACACTCCATATCGATTCCAACCCCAATTTTCGCACTCGCGACCAAACGTGTGTCAGCGGATTGCTTATGGGCGAGCCTGTGAGCCTCATCGTGGGACACTGGCCATCACGCATTGGCGGTCAAAAGCAGTCGAGCTATCTTCGCGAAGCCGCAGCCGCATTGGCTCGAGAGATAGCCGACTCGGTGCTCCGAGTAAATCCCGCACAAAAGATTGTCATCATGGGCGACCTTAACGACGACCCCGGCGACATCAGCTGCTCACAGATTATCGGTGCAAAAAAGAAAATAAAAGATGTGACCGAGGGCGGATGGTATAACCCTTGGTGGGAGGTGCTCGATTCGGGCATCGGCACTCTCGCCTACAAAGGGTCGTGGAATTTGTTTGACCAAATTATTATCAACAATAATCTAATAGGTAAAGACCGCTCAACATTCAAATATCTGAAGTGTAAGGTGCACAACGACATCCCCGGGATGAAAACCACCGAAGGCGACCGTCAAGGATATCCTCTGCGCACTTTTTCTGCCGGATTATTCCTCAACGGCTTCAGCGACCACTTCCCCACTCAGATATTCCTTATTCGCGAAGCAAAATAAAAAATACTATAAATTAATAACTTAACAAAAGTTTTTCTATGAGACTGAAACTGTTTATTATGCTGCTCTTGGCAGCCGCTATACCGGCAATAGCTCAGGATAGCGGGGTGCGCGGAGCAGTGGTCGACGCCGATAGCGGAATGCCGGTGGTAGGCGCTACTGTGCTCCTTAATCAGGGAGCAAGTGCTGTCACAGGCCTCAACGGCGACTTCCAAATTACCAATGCCTCTCCCGGGGATGAAACACTGACGGTGATAGCCTACGGCTACAACGACATCGTCAAAGATGTTACACTGTTTGCCAAACAAACTGTCGATTTAGGGCAACTTAAGATGACACCGGAGGTGTCGTCAAACGCCGGAAATGTCGTAATTCTTGACGACAACCAACTTGAAGATGAAGAAGGAAACGACCAATCAATCGGTGTGCTTTCGGGCGCCAGCGACAACATCTTCTACAACGCATCCAACTACGACTTCTCGACGATGCGATTCCGTGCTCGCGGCTATGACCAAGAATATGGTCAGATGTATATCAATGGGGTTCACTTCACCGATGCCGTGAGAGGTCGCTTCAGCTACTCGTCGCTTGGCGGTATGAACCAAGCGTTTAAAAACCGCTCGGTGGCTGTAGGGCTCGGTGCTTCATCGTTTTCGCTCGGAGATGTGGGTGGCGCTCAAAACATCAACACAATGGCAGGCGACTACGCCAAAGGATTGCGTGGAAACGTCTCTTATACCAACGGAGCTTACACCACTCGAGCCATGCTTACATATTCCACCGGATTGCTCGACAACGGTTGGGCTTTCACCCTTTCGGCTATCGGTCGCTACAGCAAAGAAGGTGTGCAAGAAGGTACATTCTACCACTCCGCCGGACTATTCCTGTCGTTGCAAAAGATGATTAACGAAAAACACAGCATCGGCTTGACTGCATTCGGTGCGCCAACCGAGAGAGCCACTTCTTCTGCCACAACCGAAGAGGCTTATCTTCTTGCCGACAACTACCTATATAACCCAAACTGGGGATGGCAAGACGGCAAAAAACGTAGCGCAAAGGTGGTAAACTCGTTTGACCCGACGGCAATTATCAATTGGATTTGGAAGCCTAAAACAGGAACGTCGCTCAACACCGGTGTGGCTTGGCGCCACTCCACCTATTCGTCATCGGCGCTCAACTGGAACTCCGCTCCCGACCCACGTCCCGACTACTACCGTTACCTCCCGTCGTATTATGTCGACAATCCAGAGATGTATGAATTATACACCGAACTTTGGCAAAACGACGAGAGCCAACGACAGATTGATTGGGAAAGCCTTTATCGTGCGAACTACTACGGCAAGCGTGAGGCAGAGATTATGCATAAAGACTATGAGGGAGCAACATATATGCTCGAAGACCGTCACAGTGATATGTCGAGCTTTTTGTTTAACTCCACATTCAATCATCGCTTAAACAGCACTATGACACTCCAAGCAGGCGCCGAGTTGTCGATGACACGCTCCAACTACTATAAGACCATCAACGACCTCCTTGGCGCTGACTACTGGATTGACACCGATAAATTCTCGGAGCGCGACTTCCCCGACAACCCCTTGATGCTTATCAATGACCTTAACAATCCAAGCAGAAAAGTCACCGAAGGCGATAAGTTTGGATATGACTACGACATCAACGCCATCATCGGTTCGATATGGTTGCAACAACAAGTCAACCTCGCTCACTGGGACATTAACTATGGTTTCCGCACAAGCTACACGCAATATCAACGTGACGGTAAGATGAGAAATGGTCGCGCACCGAAAAACTCTTACGGTAAGGGTGTAAAACACACTTTCGACAACGCCATGCTGAAGGTGGGAGCAACCTACAAACTCGACGGTCACAACTATTTCGTGCTTAATGCCGCATACGGCACTCGCGCCCCATTGGCCGACAACGTCTACATCTCTCCACGTATCAAAGACAATGTGGCAGAAGGCATATGCAGCGAGCGCTTCTACACTGTTGACCTCAGCTATGGTTTCAACTTCAACCGCTTCCGTGGTATGGTGACCGGATACTGGTCGAACACCTACGATGGATTTGACCGTATGTCGTTTTACGATGATAACAACCAGACCTTTACCAACTACGTGCTATCCAACGTAAACAAGACATATAAAGGAATCGAGCTTGGAGTGGCTTACAAAGTGACTCCCGACATTACCGTCACTCTTGCAGGTACTGTGTCAAAATACCAATACAAAAACCGTCCGAAAGCCACTCGTAGCTTCGAAAACGGCGCTATGGCAGACACGACACAAATAGTATATTTGAAAAACTTCTATGTTGGTGGCACACCGCAAACTGCCGGTAGCCTCTCAATCAACTACAACGCTCCGAAGATGTGGTTCTTTGAAGTTAACGGTGTGTGGATGGGAGATGCTTACATCGACTTATCTCCGATACGCCATGAGTTTATGCCGGGATTGGCTTCATTTGTAGAAAACAAGGAGCAATATGTTGAGAAAGTGGAGGAAATCACTAACCAAGAGAAGCTTCGCGATGCTTTCGTGCTTAACGCCAGTGTCGGTAAGGTGATTTACTTCAAAAAGTGGTCGCTCAACCTAAACCTCAGCGTCAACAATATTCTCAACAAGCAGAACATTCAGACCGGTGGTTATCAACAAAGCCGCTTCGACTACACAAATTATAATGTGGGTAAATACCCCAATCGTTACTACTACTCACAAGGCATCAGAGTGTTTGCCAACGTAGGAGTAAGATTCTAATTTCTCATTTAAATTTTTAGTAAAAACAAAAAAACATCATAACAATGAAACATTTGAAATTATTTCTCTCAGCCGCAATTTTTGCATCGCTCGCTCTTGCGAGTTGTGAGGACGATTGGGATACTCCGCCTATGGGAGGCCCCGTGGCTACCATTGAGGCAAACACATCGATTGCCGAACTCAAAGAAGCATTTTGGAGTGAAGATGTCAACTATGTTGACACTATCGGCAAGAAAGAAAACGGAGAACACTACATCATCAAAGGTCGCGTGATATCATCAGACGAGGCCGGTAACGTCTACAAGAATCTTGTCATCCAAGACACTTATGAACCTCGAAGTGTCAACCCCGATGGCACTGTTAATCCTGCCACTTGCATCACCCTCTCAATTAATGCCAATAGTATGTACACATCCTACCGTCCGGGTCAGGAAGTGGTGATTGATGCCACCGATATGTACATCGGCAAATATGCGGGCTTACAACAATTCGGATTGCCGGAATATAAAGAAGCTTACGGATGGCAAACCACATTTATGCCGTTGGAGTTCTTCCAAAAGCATGCTCAGCTCAACGGACTTCCCGAGCCTGAAAAGATTGACACGCTTATCACATCCATCAGCCAGTTGCCTACCGACGCTGCCGGCATCCGCAAATTCCAGAGCCAGCTCGTGCGCTTTGATGGTGTGACATTTGAAAAAGGAGGCAAGGATACTTTCGCACAATATCAAGTCACTACATCTCAAAACATCAGCGATGGCACAGCTTCGATGGTGGTGCGCACAAGCGGTTATGCCGACTTCTATTGGCGCACACTCCCCGAAGGAGAAGGCTCGATTGTCGGCATCCTCGGTTACTTCAACAACACATGGCAACTCACACTTCGCAGCTATAGCGACGTAATCTTCGGCGAGGCATTGCCCGGCGCTAAGAGCAACCCCTACACCGTCGATGCTGCAATTGCCGAAATTAATGCAGGGAAGGCTGCTACCGGTTGGGTTTCCGGTGTGATTGTCGGCGCATTAACCCCCGGTGTTTCATCGGTAGCCTCTAACAGCGACATCGAATGGACTGCACCCGCTACTCTTCCCAACACTATTGTGATTGCTCCGGATGCTTCCGTTAAAGACTTCACAAAGTGTCTCGTTGTCGACTTGCCGGAAGGCTCTGAGCTTCGCAAGCGCGCAAACCTCGCAGACAACCCCGATAATCTCGGTCAACCTATCCTCATCAAGGGTAATCTCACTAAAGAATATGGCATGGCAGCAATCACCGGCAACACCGGCTCAGTATCTGAGTTTGAGTTTAAGTCGGTAACTGTGGTTTCTTCTATCGATGAAAACTTCGACCGCTTCGGCGACTCGGTTACTTCAGGCAGTTATGTAGATTTCAGCGATTCAAACCTCTTGGGCGAGGGTTGGTCGGTAGTCACTCTTAAGGGTAACAAAGATTGGTCTATGCGTCGTTTCGATGAGAACAACGCACTCAATGTTTATGCCTCAATCTCCGGCTACAAGGGCACAGCTCCTTTCGACGCTTGGCTCATCACTCCGGGCGTAAATGCCGATAAGTTGGCTGAAAAGGTGCTCAGTTTCCGAAGCGAAGTTAATGGTTATGGTAGCACAACAAGCCATTTTGAAGTGTATGTTCTTAACTCACCCGACCCGGCAACAGCAACCTTGAAGGAGAAACTTAATCCTACCCTTCCGGAAGCTCCCGGCTCCGGTTATAGCGCCTGGACACCCTCGGGCAATGTAGACCTCAGCAAGTATTCGGGTGTAATCTATATCGGCTTCCGCTATGAGGCTACTTCTGATGCCAACTATGCCACCTGGTGTATCGACGACATCGTAGTGGGTAAGAAGGGCGCTGATGCTTCAGCAAATGACGGTTCGGAGGCTAAACCTTATACCGTTGCAGATGTGCTCGCAGGAGCTTCGGGTGCCGACAAGTGGGTAACAGGCTACATTGTGGGCTACAGCAGTAAAGCCGATGCTTCTTCGTCTGCAGTATTCTCTGCCGAGGGCGCTAACAATCTCAACGTGCTTATCGCCGACTCCGCTGATGAGAAAAATGTGGCAAACTGCATCGCTGTAGGACTCGCTGCCGGCACTACTCGCAACTCTGTCAACTTAAAGGATAATCCTTCTAACCTCGGCAAGAAAGTGGCTGTACAAGGCACTATCGGCACTGTTTACAAAATACCGGGACTTAATGCTAACGCTTTTAAATTTTAAGTGATAGTAAATATAAAATCATTCAGGTCGGTGGGTTTCGTCCGCCGACCTGTTTTTATTTATCAATTAATGCGTAACTTTGCAAAAAAATTGATTATGAACGAAAGATGGTTGCTTCACACCTCAGCCGAGCGGCTCTCTTGCGGAGCGGTGACACTTATCGCCCCCCACGGCTTAACGTTGCTGAAGCAAAAAGTGTATGCAGTGGTGGGAAAAAACGGCAGTGGGAAGACTACTCTTGCCGACGTTTTGGCAAAAGGCAGGACAAGCGAGCGCAACGGCATCACCACTTATAAAGACAAAGATTTCAGAGTACGCCGCATCGAATTTTCCGACATCCACTCACTTTCGGGTTGTAAGGACTCCTATTATCAACAACGCTTTGAAGCTACGATGAACGAGGATATACCCACAGTGGCAGAGCTACTTGAGGGCCGCATCAGCCGAGAGCGATGGACCTTGCTCAGCAACAGGCTATCTCTACACGACATAGAAGAAAAGAAAATCAACTATCTCTCCAGTGGTGAATTGCGTAAATTTCTGGTTGTAAGCCAGTTGGCGGAGTTGCCCGACCTTCTTATTCTCGACAATCCATATATCGGACTCGACACTCCATCGCGCACACTGCTAAACGACCTCTTGCAAAGCCTCACCACTGAGGGCGTGACGGTGATGCTCTTGCTATGCAACCCGAAAGACATACCGCCGTTTACCTACGGCACAATAGCGATGCGAGAGCTGACGATAGGCGAAGTTGTGACGGGCGACAAAATGAGGATGAGAGATAGCGTGGAGTCGCTATTTGACGAACGGCAGGTAGCAATGTTGCCGGAAGGGACGACATCCGACGAGACACCTTTTTCCGTAAGTTTCAGGCTGAAAGATTGCCGAGTGGCATACGGAGCGACCACCATCCTTGAGCATGTAGATTGGGAGGTGAAACGAGGTGAGAAATGGGCATTGCTGGGCGAAAACGGAGCCGGCAAAAGTATGCTGTTGAGCCTTGTCTGCGCCGACAACCCACAGTCGTATAGCAACGACATCACCATCTTCGACCGCCGGCGCGGCACCGGCGAGAGCATCTGGGACATAAAGAAGAGAATTGGCTATCTTTCACCGGAAATGCACCTCTACTTTCGCGAAGCCAAAGACACACTCGAAGTGGTGGCATCGGGACTACGCGAAATCGCCGGTTTTTTTGCACCCATAAGCAAAGAGCAACTACAGAAGGCGCAATCCTGGATGGATGCGTTCGGCATCAGCCACCTTGGGCAACGACGCTTCACCACCCTCTCCTCCGGGGAGCAGCGGTTGGTGCTATTGGTGCGCACACTCATCAAGCGACCACCACTGTTGGTGCTCGATGAGCCCCTTCACGGACTTGACAAAACCGCCAAGGCGATGGCACTCGACGCAATAGAGCGCATTGCAGAAGCCGACGGCACAACACTCATCTATGTGACCCACTATGAAGAAGAAATTCCACCCTGCGTGAACCGCCGAAAAATATTGAAAAAACTAAAATCACAATAACTATGACAATACTACGCGAAAACTGCCCCGTGGCTTTGTGTAGCGACCACGCCGGCTATGCCACCAAGCAACACATCATCGAACATCTTAAATCATTAGGTGTAGCATATAAAGACTTTGGCACCTACAACGAAGACAGCTGCGACTACCCCGATTTTGCCCACCCCTGCGCTGAAGCAGTGGAGCGCGGTGAATGTTACCCCGGCATTGCCGTGTGTGGCAGCGGAGAAGGCATCAGCATCACCCTCAACAAGCACCAAGGCATCCGCGCCGCCCTCTGCTGGAAGCCTGAGATTGCCGCCCTTTCACGCCAACACAACGATGCCAACGTCCTTGCCTTGCCCGGACGCTTCATCACCGCCGCCGAAGCCATTGCGATGGTCGACACCTTCTTATCCACAGCCTTTGAAGGCGGTCGCCACCAGCGTCGCATCGACAAAATCCCTGCAAAATAAGCATTTAGGAAATAGCGAGAAAGACCTATTTGGGTTAAAACCGACAAAAAAAAATACAGAGTCACACCGGATAAGGTATGGCTCTGTATTATTATGATATAAGCCTTAGAATTTCAATCCCAAAGAAATCACCACTTGGTCGTTTCGGTCTTTTACTGATGCTGTGGGAGGATATGGCTCGCCTTCTTCGGAGGAGAAAGCCACAAATTCGCTTTTACGTTGCTTATGGACGTATGCCATATCCAAATAAAAACCCTTATATCGGTATCCCAAACCGGCGGAAACAGTCTGCATATCGTTGTCGAGCGAATAAGAGAGACGCGTTCCGGCAGTGTAGGCATCCACCTTGTGGTCTTGAATATCCTTAGTGGTAGGAGCTGTCTGATAAGAATAACCTGCACGGAGGCTGAATTGTGGAGTAACCTTCAGTTCGCCACCCACGCGGAAGATGTCCGATGGTTTGAAGTAGGTCTTCACGTCGGAGGTGATATAGCGGTCTTCATCGTAGTCGTAAGAGATGCGCATACCATCATACATTGCTCTCTCGTAGTCGAAACTAAGGATTGCGCGTCCACCGACCACTCCGGCGATACTACCGATAAACCGCCATGGCGTACGAGCCTCAAAGTCGGTGCGACCGATACAGCCTTCGTTGGTTTCCGCCCATCCTTCGATGTCACGACCTGCTACAGGCAAGTTATAGGCGTAGTATTTGTAATTGGTTTCGGCATAATACTCGCTTGTGAGGTTGTAGAAAGTAGGTGTGTGGAATGCCAAACCGATTCGAAGCTCGTTGACCGGCTTGAGGATAGCACCGAGTTTGAAGTTCACACCCGTGCCGGAGATACGGAGACGGTTTTTTATGTTCCAGTCGGCATCGCCATCGCCCACATAGGTGATATATTCTGGTTCTCGGGGGTTAGAGTTTTTCACATCGTATGCCACTGAGGCACCTTGCAGACTCTCGCCATAGTAGGTGAAGTTCTCGTAATCGAGGTCGGTGACACCGACAGTTGCCCCCCAATAAACGGTGTTCATCACATTACCGCCGAAGCTGATGCTATACTCATCGATATGCCCTCGTTCTTCCACTTCCACCTCCGAGTAGCCCGTAGTATTGTCGTTAAACAACCCCCAATAAGTGTTGTCACTGCCATCTTGTGGATTGATGAGATAGGAGTTGTAGGCAAGGATGTTCATCCACGGCTGACGGTCGGCGAAGTAAGGGTCTGTCATACCTTCTTCGGCTGCAAGGTCGTCGATGTGAGTGCCTTGCGCTTGGTTTGCGATATAGTTGGACATCGAGTTATTGATGCCATCGATATAACCCTTGTAATGGCGACGGAAGTCGGCGGCTTTGTTATATGTAAAGCCCCAAGAGAATGTAGGCACCACATCGTTACCGGTCTTATATGTGCCGATATACCCTATATTGTTGAAGTTCCAATCCTTCTCTTTATTTTTGTATATATTATCTCCGTCGTTGAAATGTGTCTTTTTCACATCGCAACCGAAAGAAAGCCCAATCTCCGAACTGCGATACACTCCGATACCACCCGGATTTTGGTTGAGAGTGGAGAGGTCGCCACCAAGAGCGCCAAAAGCGCCACCCATAGCCATAAATCGAGCCGTACCTTTGAGGTCGGGTTGCGAAATCGAATAGAGGTCGAAAGCACTTTGTGCACCTGCAGTAGCTGCAATCATCAAAGCACCTACGGCAATATGAAATCTATTTGTTTTCATCATTTAAAAATCTTTTAGCAAGTTGAGTAAAGCATATTATCTGCGACCG
The DNA here is from genome assembly GCA_004561555.1 of bacterium. Taxonomy (GTDB): domain Bacteria; phylum Bacteroidota; class Bacteroidia; order Bacteroidales; family Muribaculaceae; genus Limisoma. Next base: position 12,406 of record SFVH01000022.1, on the reverse strand, counting down.
CCTCGGCTTCCGCCGCCTCCGCGACTGCTACTACCACCACGGCTTCCGCCATACGACGACGAGCCACCACGGCTACTGCCACCGCTACTGCGGTAGCTTCCGCTGTTGCTACGGTTGGAGCCGCCACGGTTTCCGTTGTAGGAGTTGGAATTGCGATTATAGTCGTTGCGGTTACTATTGTTGTAGTCGCTTGACGAGCGGCGCGACGACGAACCACTATAGCTGCCCGAAGGAGTGGTGGGACGGCGAGACGACGAACCGCTGTAGCTGCCCGAAGGAGTGGTGGGACGGCGAGACGACGAACCGCTGTAGCTGCCCGAAGGAGTGGTGGGACGGCGAGACGACGAGTAAGCCGACGATGATGGACGACGACCATTGGAGATGCGACTGTTGCTTCCGAAGCTACCGCTACCACGCGAAGCCATACTGCCCGACGACGGACGGCGCGAAGAGATGCCGCTGCGATTGCCGCCATAGGAGCGACTGCCACCATCGTTGTAGCGCCGCGGCGAATGCCAAGCATAATCCCAATGATGAGGATGATAATCATAGTAATGATAATGGTGATGATGGTGATACGGATAACCCCAGCACCAATTCCACGAATAATACGGACTATACCAATAAGGGTCGTAATATCCCCACGAATAATACGGACGATAGTAGTAAGGCGTGTAACCCCACGTCCAACCGTAGTCCCAACCGTACCAACTATTCCACGACACATAAGGTGCGGCAAACGGGCTGACGAAAGTGGTCGGTGTACCGATATAGATATTAACGTCGTTAGCATAATACAGCTCTTGCAAACGGTCGTCGCCCGAAAGCACCACTATCGACGGGTTGTCGAAGCGCTCAAGGCGTTCGGTGTATTGAAACACGTCGGAGTCGACCGCCGATACGCTGTCGGTGGGCACACTGTCGCGAACGGCATAGATGCCACCTCTGCGGTTATACTCATCAACGTCACGCAAGCCCGCATTGTAGGCTTCATACACCGGCTCGTTGAAATCCACCGCTTTGTCGGGATATATGTATGCATCGGGAGTGGCTTCCACCTTTACCGGCTTCTTTTCTTTCGAAGCATCGTAATAGATGTCGTCATCATAATAGTCTTGAGCGAAAGCCGAGCTTACAGCCAAGACACTCATTGCTATAAAAAAATACTTCCTTTTCATAGTTTCCTATTTTAGAATAAGACAAACAAATGTCCTATCAGTTTAATACCACCTTACAAAAATACTTATTTTTGCCCTGATAGAGCAATAATAAAGACAAAAATGCTATGTTAAAGATAAAAATCTTTGGTCAAAAAGTCGTATTCATCACTTCTGCCCTTATCCGACTGCAAGCAAAGCTCTTCGTCGACAAGCGACGACGGCATCACGGAAAACTCCCACAACAACCGCCGTGGCTGCTTTCGGGCAGTGGTGCTCACCGACAGTCGGCGTGACATCCACAACCCTTGCTCACCGGCAAGAAATTCCACCTGTTGCTTCACCTCCACCGGAGCTATCAACGACAACCGCCCCCTCTCGCTCAGCAACTCTCGGCACTTGGCAAAAAACACCTCAAACGGCAAACTGTCGGTGTGACGGGAGCAAGCACGTCGGGCATCGGGCGACGCTTTACCGGAAATGAAATATGGAGGATTACTCACAATGACATCATATCTCTCAGGAGAAGAATATGACTTAAAATCCACACATTCCACCCTCAGTCGGTCAGCCCATGGCGACCGGCGAAAGTTGAGAGTAGCTTCGAGAGCAGCCTGAGAGTCGATTTCCACAGCGTCAATCATCGCCGAACGATTGCGCTGAGCCGCCATCAGCGCCACGACCCCCGTGCCCGTTCCCACGTCGAGGATGCTCCGTGCGCCCTCCACGCCTGCCCAAGCTCCGAGGAGCACACTGTCGGTGCCCACCTTCATTGCCGAAGCCACTTGCCTCACTGCAAACTCCTTGAAACAAAAAACCTCACTTGCCATCGTTATGCAAAGATAATGCTTCACCGACAAATAAGACATCCCGCCAACACTTTTTCACTACCTCGGCACATCTTTAACATCAGAAAACTAACATGGTTCAGGAAATTATTATTACTTTTGTGAAATGTGTGGAATAATGCCACCGTTAACGTAAAAACATGGAAAAGTTTACAGTTACGATTCTGGGGTGCGGCTCAGCAAAACCTACGCTTATTCATAATCCGAGCAGCCAATTAATAACAATTGGCGGAAAAGCGTTTTTAGTGGATTGCGGCGAAGGCACACAACACCAACTGATGCGTTACCGATGCAACACCACTCGCTTGCGACACATCTTTATCTCACACCTACACGGCGACCATATCTACGGATTGCCGGGCTTAGTGTCGACGATGGGTCTTCAGCATCACGATGCCGAGATAGTGGTGCACTTGCCGGAAGCCGGCATCCCGCTATTACAGCCGTTGATGGAGTATTCCGCCCACGACCTCAACCTTCGCTTCGAGCCTTATGAACATCGGCGAGCCATCATCTATGAAGACAAGACCATAGAAGTGGAAACCTTGCCGCTGGTGCATAGTCTCCCGTGTTGTGGCTTCATCTTCCGCGAGAAGCCCAAGCCTCGCCACATCATTCGCGAAGCAATCGACCGATATGAGGTGCCGATATGCAGGATAGCCGGCATCAAACTCGGCAATGACTATACCCTCCCTGACGGACGCGTGATAGCCAATGATGAGTTGACTTCCGCCCCATCGCCCTCGCGTGCATATGCCTATGTGAGCGACACACTACCGCTAAAAGCCGTGGCACATGCCGTGAAAGGCATCGACTTGCTGTATCATGAGGCTACCCATCCAAGCTCTCGTGCAAGCAGCTCAAAAGCCACCTGCCACTCCACTGCCGCCCAAGCGGCGCAGATTGCCTCGCTGGCTGAGGTGAAACGCCTGCTTATCGGACATTATTCCTCGGCACTCAAAGGCGACGATATCAACGGTCTGCTTGAAGAAGCTCGAGCGGTATTCCCCGCCACCATAGCCTCTCAAGAAGGCATGACAATAGAAATATAAATGCTACAATCTATGAATAAGACAATTAATGACAACACTCGCAACTTGCTGTTCGACCTGGGCGGCGTAATTATGGATATCCGTAGAGAAAACTGCGTGAAAGCACTCACCGACCTTGGCATGGAGGGCGCCGACGAGATGCTCGGACTCTATTGTCAATCCGGGCCGTTTCTTCTTCTTGAAGAAGGGAAGATGAGCGCAGAAGCATTTCGCAAAGAGATACGCTCACGCTGCACCACCAATCCCTCCGACGACGAGATTGATACCGCTTTCAATGCCTTCTTGATAGGCATCCCTACGGCACGTCTGCGAGCACTTCAAGAGCTGAGGAAGCATTATCGCATATATATGTTGTCAAACACCAACCCCATAATGTTTGACAGCAAGATACGCACAGAGTTTCAAAAAGACGGCTATCAGCGCGAAGATTATTTCGACGGCATCTGTGTGAGCTACGAGGAAAAATGTGCCAAACCCGAGGCGCAGATATTTGCAAATCTGATTAAGAAATTTGATATCGAGCCTAAAGAAACAGTGTTTTTCGACGACTCACAAAAAAATCTTGATGCTGCCGCAGCCTTCGGCTTCCAAACCTACCTTGTGGCACCCGGCACGGAATTTATCGAAGCATTTAAGTAGTAGTGATGACAAAAGAAACCGACAATCAGCAAACGACGCGACCCGCGGTGGCAACCATCGGCACCTTTGATGGGGTGCATCGCGGACACCTTTTGTTGCTTGCCCGCGTCAAGGAAGAGGCTGAACACAAAGGATTTCAGTCGCTCGTCATCACCTTCGACAACCATCCCGGCAGTGCCATCAACCACCATCCTACCCCCCTTCTCACCACCACCGATGAGAAAGTGCGACTACTCAAACACGCAGGAATCGACAGCGTAGTCCTCCTTCATTTCGACACCACACTGTCACGCCTCACCTCAAAAGAGTTTATGGAGATGATTTATGCCCGATATTGCGTTCGCACCTTGATTGTGGGCTACGACCACAAGTTTGGCAGCGACCGGCAATCAGGGTTTGACGACTATTGGCGCCACGGGATGGAAATAGGCATCGAAGTGATAAAAGCCCCTGAGCTGAAAGGCGCCGGCTCATCGGCAATACGCAAAATGCTGAAGGAAGGCGATACAGAAGAAGCTGCTACCCTCCTCGGCAGACACTATTCGCTGAGCGGCATCGTCACCGAAGGGCTACAAAACGGGCGCAAGATAGGCTTCCCCACAGCCAACATATCGCTCTTCGACAGCAATCAACTTGTGCCGGCAGCCGGTGTTTATGCCGTAATAGCGACCCTTCCCGACGGCACACGTCGCGGCGGCATGCTTAACATAGGCACACGCCCCACCATTGGCACCGGGTTGCATATGACCATCGAAGTAAACATCTTTGACTTCAACGGCAACCTCTATGGACAACCCCTGAAGATAGAGTTTATCAAACGCACACGCAGCGAAAAGCGTATGGAAAGCCTTGTGCAACTCAGCAAACTCCTCTCAACCGACCGCCAAGAGATTACGGAAATATTAAATCATTACAAGATATGAAGATTATAAATTTTGCCGAACACCCCTCACTCGTTAGTACGTTTATGCGCGAACTGCGCGATGTGGATATCCAAAAAGACATGATGCGCTTTCGCCGCAACATCGAGCGCATAGGTGAGGTGGCGGCATACGAGATTTCAAAAGAGCTCCACTATGAAGAGACCGAAACCCGCACCTGCCTTGGGGTGGCAAAAACCCAAATTCTCAGCGACCGGATAGTAGTGGGGTCAATCCTCCGAGCCGGCTTACCGCTACATCAAGGACTTGCCAATGCCTTTGACGGAGCCGGAAATGCCTTTGTGTCGGCATACAGAGAATATGACAACGAAACCGACTTTCATGTAAAAGTGGAATATCTGGCATCGCCACGCATCGAAGGCAAGGTGCTGATACTTGCCGACCCTATGCTTGCCACAGGCGCCTCTATGGAACTTGCTTATCACGCACTATTGGGCAAAGGCACACCTAAAGAGCTACATTTGGTGTCGGTGATAGCCTCCCGTCAAGCAATCGAATATGTTCGCACCCATTTTCCTGCCGACACCACCCTTTGGGTCGCCGCCATCGACGACACCCTCAACGAGCATAAATACATAGTGCCGGGATTGGGCGACGCCGGCGACTTGGCATTCGGGACCAAAGACGACTGATTATTTTGTGAAATAAACAAAAATGAGAGATAAAAAAGGGTGCTCCACACTTTTTTGTGTGACGGATTTACACTAAATTTGCAAAGCGTAAGACCCGACTCTTTCGAAGATGAACAAAACAGCCGTTTCGGGAGTTTCAAAAAAAAGAATAAACAACTAAAAAATAGATTCTTATCAACAAATAATTAAAAAACGACGCGTTATGATTTACACTCATGAAGTACAGCAAATGTGCTGCGTTAAGAAGGGTGCCAACCACCCTTCCGCACCGATTCCTGAAGAAGGCAAGTGGGTGCGTGCTAAAGAAATCAAAGATATCAGCGGCTTAACCCACGGTATCGGCTGGTGTGCACCACAACAAGGCGCATGCAAGCTCACCTTGAATGTTAAAGACGGCATTATCCAAGAAGCATTGGTAGAAACTATCGGCTGCTCCGGTATGACCCACTCAGCCGCTATGGCATCGGAAATTCTTCCGGGCAAAACCCTCTTGGAAGCCTTAAACACCGACTTGGTTTGCGACGCTATCAACACAGCGATGCGCGAACTCTTCTTGCAAATCGTGTATGGTCGCACCCAATCAGCCTTCTCAGAAGGCGGCTTGGCAGTGGGCGCATCATTGGAAGACCTTGGCAAGGGCTTGCGTAGCCAGGTAGGCACAATGTTCGGCACCACCAAGACCGGCACTCGCTACCTTGAAATGGCAGAAGGCTATTGCACACGCATGGCATTGGATGCTGACAACCAAGTGATTGGCTACGAATTCATTCACCTTGGCAAGATGATGGAGATGATTAAAAACGGTGTAGAGCCTATGGAAGCTATCGAAAAGGCAAAAGGCCACTATGGTCGCTTCGACGAAGCCGTAAAATATATTGACCCGCGTAAAGAATAATAGGAGGACCGCTTTATGATTAGAGAAGTAAAATTTGAGAGCCAAGACCGTCGCATCAAGCAAATTCTTGCTGCTTTGAACGAAAACGGTATCAAGGATATCGAAGAAGCTAACGCTATCTGCGAAGCTGCCGGTATCGATCCTTATAAGACGTGTGAAGAAACCCAACCCATCTGCTTCGAAAATGCAAAATGGGCATATGTAGTGGGCTGTGCCATCGCTTTGAAGAAAGGCTGCAAAAACGCTGCCGACGCTGCAGAAGCTATTGGCATCGGCTTGCAATCATTCTGCATCCCCGGCTCTGTAGCCGACGACCGCAAAGTGGGCTTGGGCCACGGCAACCTCGCCGCTCGTTTGCTCCGTGAAGAGACCAAGTGCTTCGCATTCTTGGCAGGTCACGAGTCGTTTGCTGCCGCAGAAGGTGCAATCAAAATTGCCGCTAAGGCTGACAAAGTGCGCAAAGAGCCTCTTCGCGTAATCCTCAACGGCTTGGGCAAAGACGCAGCAATGATTATCTCTCGTATCAACGGTTTCACCTATGTACGCACTGAGTTTGACTACTTCACCGGCGAATTGAAGGTGGTAAGCGAAACTCCGTATTCCAACGGTCCGCGCGCAAAAGTGAAATGCTACGGTGCCGACGACGTGCGCGAAGGCGTGGCAATCATGTGGAAAGAAGGCGTAGACGTGTCGATTACCGGCAACTCAACCAACCCGACTCGTTTCCAACACCCGGTAGCAGGCACCTATAAGAAAGAACGCGTGCTTGCCGGCAAGCCTTATTTCTCAGTGGCATCAGGTGGCGGTACAGGTCGTACGCTTCACCCGGACAATATGGCTGCCGGTCCGGCATCCTACGGTATGACCGACACTATGGGACGTATGCACTCTGACGCACAATTTGCCGGTTCGTCATCAGTACCTGCACACGTGGAAATGATGGGCTTCCTCGGCATCGGCAACAACCCGATGGTAGGATGCACAGTGGCATGCGCAGTAGACGTTGCCACAGCATTGGCAAAATAACAATCTAAAACGACAACAATAGTGTTGAGAAGGTGTGCTTGCATAAGGTGAGCACACCTTTTTTATCAATAAGTTTTGTGCTATTAAGATAAAAAATGTAATTTTGCGCCAAGTAAACAAGCGACAATCATTTTTACTCTAAAATAAACATTATGTCTTTTCCATTTATTACAGCACAACAAGCGGCAGAATGCGTGAAACATGGTGACAACGTAGGATTTTCAGGCTTCACCGCTGCCGGCACCCCTAAATGTGTAGCTCCGGCAATCGCTGCTAAAGCGAAAAAAGAACATGAAGAAGGACGTCCGTTTAAAATCAATGTGTTTACGGGCGCATCCACCAACGACTTTACCGACGGCGAATTGGCACGCGCCAATGCCGTGAATTTCCGCACCCCTTACCAATCATGCAAGGACACTCGTGCGGCAATCAACAGCCATGCCATCCACTATGCCGATGCTCACTTGTCGCAGTTGGCACAGACACTGCGCTACGGCTTTTTCGGCAAAATTAATGTAGCAATCATCGAAGCCGCCGATGTCAATGACAAAGGCGAAATCGTGCTTGGTCCGGGCGCCGGCAATGTCCCGACGTTTGCACAAATGGCAGACAAGATTATCATCGAACTTAACGAGCACATCCCGGCATCCATCCACGGCTTGCACGACATCTATGTACCTGCCGACCCTCCCTGCCGTCGCGAGATACCTATCTATAAGCCGAGCGACCGCATCGGCTCACCGGTGTTGAAAGTTGACCCGGCAAAGATTGTTGGCATCGTCAAGACCAACGACTCCGACCATGTACACGGATTTGCCCCCATCGACGAAACGACGATGAAAATCGGCGACAACGTGTGTCGCTTTCTTATCGGCGAGCTACATGCCGGACGCATCCCTAAAGAATTCTTACCGCTACAATCCGGTGTGGGCAACATCGCCAACGCAGTGCTCCACGGCTTGGAATCAGCAAAAGAAATACCGGCATTCGACATGTACACCGAAGTGATTCAAGACGCTGTGCTCGACCTTATGGAGAAAGGCAAGTGCCGATTTGGTAGCACCTGCTCACTCACCTTGTCGGACGAGACAATGCAGCACTTCTTTGACAACATCGACTTCTTCCGCGACAAAGTGCTTATCCGTCCGGGGGAAATCTCCAACAATCCGGAAATCATACGTCGTTTAGGCGTGATTTCGATGAACACCGCATTGGAAGCTGACATCTTCGGCAACATCAACTCCACCCATGTGGTAGGCACCAAGATGATGAACGGCATCGGCGGTAGCGGCGACTTCACTCGCAACGCTTATATCTCTATCTTCAGCTGTCCTTCGGTTACCAAGGAGGGTAAAATCAGCAATATCGTGCCGATGGTGTCACACCTCGACCACAGCGAGCACTCCGTAAGCGTCGTAATCACCGACCAAGGCATTGCCGACCTTCGTGGCAAATCGCCTATCCAACGTGCTGAAGCAATCATCGAAAATTGCGCACATCCTGCATATCGTCCGCTCCTTCGCGACTATCTCAAGCTCGCCAAGGGAGGACATACCCCACACACTCTCCACGCCGCATTTGCCTTCCATGAGACATTTGCCACTACGGGTAATATGCAAGACACCGACTTTGGCAAATACTGCTAATCGGCACATTTTCAAGACAAATAAAAAATCGACCGACTGTCAAAAAAAGGCAGTCGGTCGATTTTTCTTTAATTACCTCTATGGTTATTATTCAGCCACAGCATCGACAAAATCATCTATCGATTGGAAGTAGTAGGTCAAGATTATATCATCTGAAAAATCGCCTGATTTGATAGTGATTTTAGTGCCTTTATCCGAGAGTAAAGATCCTGCGCCGTCGTCTTTAAATCCTTTGGCTATGAGCTTCGACTTTATAGCCTCTATGGTTCTTTCGGAGTGAGAAGAGAAGCGACCAAGAGAAACGGAGAAGCTCAAGGATTTTATGCACGCTGTTTCGCTATACTTATAGCCTGTGGTTTGCTGATAGGTATAAGCATATCCGTAATAGTATTCGGTTTTGTTTTCTACAATCGGAGTAGTAATATAATTATCAAAACTATAATCAACATAGATGCTTCCCAACGAGCCAAACGAGTGGTCATTTGTTAAAGAGCTGGAATATGTGTGAGAGTCGGCAGAATCGGTGATGATGCCCGCTTTCTGCATATCGGCGGGAGTGGTCATACTCTTTATGCCCAAACAAGAATCTTTTGTGATTTCCTTAGTAATATCATTGGCTGTTCCGTCGACATCGAAATAGTCTGATTGGATAACATCATAATCATATTTCAACTCCCAAGGTTCCACCACTTCCACAAATTCATATTCGTCTTTTGTGACTTCTTTGTCATCACCATCTACAAGTGTATAAGAGCTACCATCTCTTTTAAGGAAAACAGAAGAATTTATAGTCTTCAATCGGTCACACTTTATCGTGCTGATCACATCACCCTTAGCATTCAGGAAGTCATATTTATCATCATTTTCAGCAATAAAGATACCGCTTCCCACATATCTCAACGATTGATATTTTGCGCGAACCACCACCTCGCCGTCAATCGACATCAAACCCCAAGCATCACCGTCGTAGAAAGGAGTGCAATCTTCATCGACAATATAATTGCGGACCGAGCCTTTTAATCGGCTGTTTTTTAAAGCCACCTCGCCTTTCTCATTAAGCAACACCACATTTTCATTATCACTCACAGCAAGATAACCATTGTGGAATTTATAGTCGACATTCGTGTATTTGTCTTTAACCTTAAACACCACATTTCCCTTCTTATCAATTACTTGAAATTGCACCTTATCGCCAGCCTTTACAGACACTACCGCCAACCCGTCGAAGAAAGGAGCTGCAGCCAGAAATTTCGGTTCTATCACCATCTTGCCGTCGTCATCTATGTAGCCATAAAGCGAATCGTTTTTCTCCACTACTGCCAACCCATCGGAAAAACGATTTTGCGCCGACGTGATTTCTTTAGGCAACTCAACCACCTGTTTTCCTGAGCGGTCAATGATGCTGATTGGCTTTTCTTTAACAGTGACGAGGGTACGATTATTATCTCCAAATCGTCCACACTCACGCAAGTCGGAGATGATAGGCTTCTTGATGTCATCGATGGTGTAAATGGAATACGAAGAGTTCTCATCACCCTCTTTGACAATAAGAAACTCATCGTCAACAACGACATCAACAAACTCGTCTTTCACTACCACTTCGCCCGACTTAGCTTCAATGATGCTGTACTTATCATCACCATCAAGCTTTGCGGCAAAATATTTCACTGAAGACTCGTCTCCGCTACAAGCTGAGAGTATCCCCACAGCAAATGTAGCAAATAAAGAAGATTTTAGAAAATTCATAATAAAAAGTAATTTTGTTAGTAATTATTTGTTAAGTGTATTTGCAAATGTAATAAATCACTTCATAAATCACCAAATAATTGGCAAAAAATCACTACTTTTGCACACAACAAAATCAAACGTATACGTAATCATGAAAAAATTACTTTTATTGGCAATCGCCTCGGTAGTGATGCTCGTGGCAGGTTGCAGCAATTCGTCGGCAAAAGAAACCGAAGAAGAAGTGGTATTGACCACTACCGCCGACAGTGTGACTTATCACCTTGGACGCATCATTGGTGCACAGCTCAATTTGGAGCTGAAGAGCAACAAGCATAACGTCGACAAAGCGGAAGTGATAGCATCCATCCGTAAAGCCCTCGGATATAGCGACAACGAGTTTATGCAATACGGCGACTCTCTCGGACGCTTGCTTCAAGCCGGACCGGGCGCCGACTCCATCAAGGTGTACAGCCAATATAATGGTGCCTTGATAGCCTTGAATGTCAGACAAGCAGCGAGCCATGCAGGAGGTAAAGCCGAAGCCAAAGCCTTCTTCAAGGGCTTTAATGCCACGATAGAGGCAAAAGATACTGTCAACACCTCTGCCGATGAAACCGCCCTTAATGCTATCTTTATGCGCCTCAATGCCGCTGCTGCCGCCTCGACCAATGCAGCTGCCGAAAAAAACAAGACCGACGGCGCCGCCTACATCGATAAGATGATGAAAGAAGACAAAGGTTACAAGAAGACCGCCAGCGGCTTGGTCTATAAAATTGTGAAAAAAGGCTCAGGAGCAAACATCACCGCCGACCAAACAGCATGTGTGCGCTACGAAGGACGCCACATCGACGGCACGGTGTTTGACAACGGACAAGGACAAGTGCAAGAATTTCCGGTGAGTGCGGTAGTGCCCGGCTTCTCCGAAGGATTGATGCTTATGAATAAAGGCACAAAAATCACCCTTATCATCCCCGGCGACCTCGGCTATGGCGAGCGTGGAGCAGGCGGCTCAATCGGTCCAAACGAGACCCTGGTGTTTGATGTCGAACTTGTTGATATCAAATAAACAAAGCCATTAGCGAGCTGTCAGGATATAAAATCTTGCGTTTTAGCATTTTTTGATTAATAAAATTTATTGCGTCGGCAATAATAGACTAATTTTGCACCGCAATAATCATAAGAAACAATTTTTTAGAATGGATAAACTAAGTTATGCACTCGGCATGAGCATGGGCCACAATTTCAAAGGCTCAGGCATCAAAAGCATCAATGCCGACGACTTCGCTGCCGGAGTGGCGGCAGTCTACGACGGCACGAAGCCGGCAATGACCTACGACGAAGCCAAGCGCATCGTTCAAGACTATTTCACTAATCTCGAAGCCGAAATGCAAGCGAAAAATGCCCAAGCGGCTGAAGAAAACCTCCGCATCGGCAACGCATTCCTCGAAGAAAACGCCAAGCGCGACGGCATCAAAGTGACCGCTTCGGGCTTGCAATATGAAGTGCTTAAAGAAGGCAAAGGTCATAGCCCGAAGGCTGAAGACCGCGTGGAAGTGCATTACACCGGCAAACTCATCGACGGCACCGTGTTTGACAGCTCGGTAGAGCGCGGTGTACCTGCCACATTCGGCGTGACGCAAGTGATACCCGGCTGGGTGGAAGCCCTCCAACTGATGAAAGAAGGCGACCAATGGCGCGTGTATATCCCCGCCAACCTTGCCTATGGTCCCAATGGAGCCGGAAGCGTAATCGGTCCGAATATGGCACTTATCTTTGATGTGGAGCTTCTCCGCGTGATAAAATAAGAAATTAATAAACAAACTAAAAAACATATCAAAACAA
>SFVH01000021.1 GCA_004561555.1 bacterium | reverse complement strand
ATAAGGTCGATGTAAGTCATAACTATGTGTGTATTAGTGGTATATCAATGTTGCAAATATAACACAAAACTCCCCGAATTGTCCTATAAAAGAAGATTACACTTTTGTTGGTATGTGATAAAAATCAGTTAAATAGTAAGAAGTTGCAAATTTTGGCATTTTTTAATAAATGGAAAAATTATTGGTTAATATAGAATATTTTTTGTACTTTTGTAGCTTTATAAAGGATATGTAGAGTGTGAGAGTAAAATTTCATACTCATATCTTGTTGAACGGAATAACACGGAATGACAAAGAAATAATAATATTAAGATGCAACTTGCTACAGTAGAAGAAGTTTTGTTTAAAGGTAAAGACCTCACGGTAGATGCCGACACACTCAAAAAAGTAGATGAATGTTATCGTTTTTTAGAGCGTTTTTCGACAGAAAAGGTGATTTACGGCATAAATACCGGGTTTGGACCGATGGCACAGTGGCGCGTTGATGACCGTTATCTTGAAGATTTACAATATAATATTATCCGTAGCCACTCCACCGGTGCCGGACAGCCTCTTGACGACATCTATGTGAAGGCTGCAATGATAGCTCGTTTGGGCACTTTGGCGCAAGCGAGGTCGGGTATCCATCGTGAAGTGGTGGAGCTACTTTTGGAGTTTGTCAACCGCGGCATCTATCCCTTTATCCCTGAACATGGGAGTGTAGGTGCGAGTGGCGACTTGGTGCAATTGGCGCACATCGCCCTTTGCCTCATCGGAGAGGGGAAGGTGCACTATAACGGCGTATGGCGTGCTACCTCCGAGGTGATGGAGGAATGTGGGCTGAAACCGATGTCAATACATGTGCGCGAGGGATTGTCGGTGACCAACGGCACCAGCGTGATGACCGGCATTGCTATTGTCAACCAGCACTATGCAGAGGGTTTGCTCGAGCTTAGTGTGGTGGCGGCAGTGTGGATGAATGAGATTGCCTCTTCCTACGATGATTGGATGGCTGAGCCGCTCAACGAGTGCCGTCGCCATTACGGACAGCAAAAGATGGCGCAAGAGATGCGTCGACTTGCAGAGGGTAGCCAATGTTTGGTGAAGCGCGAGCATGAGCTTTATGATGAGGGACACGCCGAAACGAAGAAATTTGAGCATAAGGTGCAAGCCTACTACTCGTTGCGTTGTACCCCGCAAATCCTCGGCCCTATCTGCGAAACCCTCGATAATGCTCGCAGGGTGATTGAGGAAGAACTTAATTCGGCGTGTGATAACCCCATTGTCGACCCGGATACCCAAAACGTATATCATGGCGGTAACTTCCATGGCGACTACATTTCGCTCGAAGAAGACAAGGTGAAAATTGCCGTCACTCGGTTGGCAATGACCGCTGAGCGCCAGCTCAATTATCTCTTCCACGACCGTATAAACGAGATATTGCCGCCGTTTCTCAACCTCGGCACTCTCGGCTTGAACTACGGCATGCAGGCCTGTCAGTTTACCGCTACCTCGACCACGGCGGAATGTCAGACACTCTCTATGCCCAACTATGTGCATAGCATCCCCAACAACAACGACAACCAAGACATCGTGAGCATGGGCACCAACAGCGCCTTGTTGTGCCGCCAAGTGATTAACAACGCCTATCAGGTGATGGCAATCCATTTTATTGCCTTGGCTCAAGCCACCGACTGCTTGCAGATTGCCGACCGCCTTGCGCCCGCCACTCGCCGCTACTACGATGAGGTGCGTCGCCTTGCTCCTAAGTTTGTTGCCGACACACCATTCTACGAAGAAATCCAAGCCGTAGAGCAGTATTTAAGAAACAATATAATAACGAAATAATCCCTGATTAACAATGAAATATGCACTTGTCACCGGAGGTTCGAGAGGATTAGGCAAAGCTGTGGCTTTGCGCCTGAGCCGAATGGGGCTCCCCATAGTGATTAACTATCGCAGCAATCAAGCCTCAGCTGAAGAAGTAAAAGCCGAAATTGAAGCTGCCGGAGGCATCGCCGAATTGCTGCCTTTTGATGTGGCATCGCCCCAAGCGGTGGAAGAAGCGGTGGAAAAATGGACCGCCGAGCATCCCGACGACTATATCGACGTGCTTATCAACAACGCCGGTATTCGTATGGACAACCTTATGATATTTATGCAAAACGAGCAATGGCACAACGTGGTGGACACCACTCTTAACGGCTTCTTCTATCTCACACGCCGTTTACTGAAAGATATGCTCACTCATCGCCACGGCAGAATAATCAATATGGCGTCGCTCTCGGGAATAAAAGGCTTGCCGGGACAGGTGAACTACTCGGCGGCTAAGGCGGCACTCATTGGCGCCACAAAGGCTTTGGCACAAGAGGTGGCTCCACGTAAGGTCACCGTCAATGCCGTAGCTCCGGGATTTATCGCAAGCGATATGACAAAAGACCTCAATGAGGGCGAGCTGAAAAAGCTCGTGCCGATGAATCGCTTCGGCAAGCCCGACGAAGTGGCAGCCCTTGTGGCATTCCTCGCTTCCGACGATGCTGCATACATCACCGGCGAGGTGGTTTCAATCAATGGTGGTCTTTACACTTAGAATACTTGATATATTTATGAGCAGAAGAGTAGTAATCACAGGTATGGGTATATGGTCGTGTTTAGGCACAACCCTTGAAGAAGTCAAAAACTCCCTGTATTCCGGTAAGTCGGGCATCGGATTGGAGCCCGAACGACTCGCTTACGGCTATCGCAGCGGTCTCACCGGCATTGTGGCAAAGCCCAAACTCAAGGGCGTGCTCGACCGTCGTATGCGCGTGGGGCTTCCCGAAGAAGGCGAATATGCGTTTATGGCAACTAAAGAGGCTTTTGAGATGGCTGGCATCGATGCCGACTATGCCGACCGTCAAGAGATAGGAGTGATTTACGGCAACGACAGCACGGCGAAGCCCGTGATTGAAGCCTCAAAAATTATGGAAGAGAAGCACGACAGCGCTCTCTTGGGTAGCGGTTATATCTTCCAATCGATGAACTCCACCGTGACGATGAACCTCAGCACCATCTTCCGCCTCCGTGGCGTCAATTTCACCGTGAGCGCCGCCTGTGCCTCCGGTAGTCATGCCGTAGGATTGGGATATATGCTCATCAAACAAGGTTTGCAAGAGATGGTGGTGTGTGGTGGTGCTCAGGAGACCAACTTCTACTCGATGGCTACCTTCGACGCCCTCTCGGCGTTTTCGGTGCGCATGGACGACCCTACAAAAGCTTCGCGCCCCTTCGACCGCGACCGCGACGGGCTCATCCCCAGCGGCGGCGCGGCAACGCTCATCCTTGAAGACTACGACCATGCCATCGCTCGCGGCGCAACTATCCTCTGCGAGGTGTGTGGCTATGGGTTTTCTTCCAACGGCGGCGGTATCTCGCAGCCCAGCGACGTAGGTTCGGAGATTGCTATGCTTAGAGCAATGAAAGATGCCGGGGTAGCAGCTTGCGACATCGACTATGTCAATGCACATGCCACTTCAACGCTCCAAGGCGATATGTTTGAAGCCATTGCCCTCGACCGCATTTTCCACTCTCAGCGTGCCCTCATTAGCTCCACCAAGTCGATGACCGGACACGAATGTTGGATGGCGGGAGCAAGCGAGGTGGTCTATAGCTTGCTGATGATGCAACACAACTTTGTAGCTCCCAACATCAACCTCGAAAATCCTGATCAATATTCCGAAAAAATCAATCTCACAGCTCATACCGTCGACACGGAGGTGAATACCGTGTTGTCCAACTCCTTCGGTTTCGGCGGCACAAACAGTGCTTTGGTATTAAAGAAAATTAAATAACAACTACTACAATGCATTTATCTCCGGCCCTACATAAAGCTTACACTGAGGAGCATCTTTCAGCTCGCGACGCTCAGCGATTGGCTGAATTCATAGCGTTCTCTCCAATGGTGTTTCAAGTGTCGCGACTGATGGTGAAATTTGGCATCCTTGACTTGCTCCGTGATAGCGATAATGGTCTCACACGCAGCCAATTGTGCGAGGCTACCGGCTTGAGCGATTACGCCGTGAAAATTCTCCTTGAGGCATCTTTGTCGATAGGCACTATCCTTGTTGACCCCGAAAGCGAGCGTTTCACCATCTCCAAGACCGGCTGGTTTCTGCTCAACGACCCTGCCACAAGGGTGAATATGGACTTCAATCACGACGTGAACTACGAAGGACTGTTTCGCCTGGAAGAAGCCCTCAAGGAAGGACGTCCCGCCGGGTTGGAGCATTTCGGACCGTGGCCTACGGTGTATGAGGGGCTGTCGCAGCTTCCGCAGCAAGTGCAAAAAAGCTGGTTTGGTTTCGACCATTTCTATAGCGACCACTCGTTTGACCAAGCCTTGGAGATTGTGTTTTCTTCGGGCAACACTCGCACACTCCTCGATGTAGGGGGCAACACCGGACGATGGGCACAACGCTGTGTGGCTCACGACAAAGCCGTGGAAGTGACTATACTTGACCTGCCTCAGCAGATAGAGCTAATGAAGCAAGCCACAAAAGATGCCCCCGGCAGCGACCGCATCGACGGTCGTGGCATCAACTTGCTCGATGCCACCGCACCGTTCCCCGTCGACAAGCACTGGGATGCCATCTGGATGAGCCAATTTCTCGATTGCTTCTCAGAGGAGGAGATAGTGAGCATCCTCAGCCGTGCCGCAAAAGCTATGGATGCCGACAGTCGCCTCTACATTATGGAAACCCTTTGGGACCGCCAACGATTTGAGCCGGCAGCCCTCTGCCTCACTCTCACAAGTGTGTATTTCACCGCCATAGCCAATGGTAACAGCAAGATGTACCATTCCGAAGATTTGCAGCGACTCGTGGAGAAAGCGTCTCTCGTGGTGGAGTCTATCCACGACAACCTCGGTCAAGGGCATAGCATTATGGTGTGTAAATTAAAAAAATAGTATTTTAATTCATTATATTATTACTTTATGAACAGAACAGAAATTGAAAGCAAAGTACGCGATTTTTTGCTCGAAGATTTGGAAATCGATGAAGACAAAATCTTCCCCGATGCACGATTGAAAGATGACATGGGCATCGATAGCCTTGACTATGTCGACATCGTGGTGATTGTGGAGAAAAACTTCGGTTTTAAGATTAAGCCCGAAGAAATGGTGGGAGTGCAGACTCTCAGCCAATTCTGCGACTACATCGAAAGCAAGGTAGGATAGATAGAACGCGCATGACCGAAGAGGCACATCAGCAATGGCAAGGACGCACCGACGGTAATCGATGGATGCAACGCAGCCTCATCGCGGGTTTTAAAATTATCCCGTTGAGGGTGTATTATGCCATCGTGGCGGTTGTGGTGGTGTTTTACATGATTTTCAACCACTCGGCATATCTTGCCACTTATCGCTTCTTTCGCAAAAGAATGGGTTACGGTAAGCTCAAATCATTTATCCATGTCTATCGCAATCAATATAACTTCGGGAAGGTAGTAATCGACCGTTTTGCTTGCTATGCCGACATACGGTTTAAGATTGTAGTCGACGGACAGCATATCATCGACCGCCTTACCACTGCCAAAGAAGGATTTCTTCAGTTGGGAGCTCATGTGGGTAACATTGAGATTGCAGGATATATGACCACCTCTAAAGATAAGCACCTTAATGTGCTTGCCTATGCCGGGGAGACGCAGACCGTGATGGAAAACCGCAAGAAGATTTTCTCCCACCGCGGAGTGACCGTGGTGCCTGTTGCCGCCGACTTGTCACACATCTTCATCCTCAACGACGCTCTGTCGAGAGGAGAGGTGGTGGGCATCTCCGCCGACCGTATGTTTGGCTCGTCGAAGGCTCAACGTTGCTCATTCTTCGGCGAGGAGGTGCGCTTCCCCACCGGCCCGTTTCTTATGGCGGTGCAAAGAGAGGTGGAAGCAGTGTCGTTTTTCGTGATGAAGCAGGATGTACACACTTATAAGGTGTATGTGCGCATCCTTGAAGTCGACCGTAATGCCTCTAAGCGCGAGCAGCTGCAACAGTTGGCTCAATCTTTTGCCTCCAACCTTGAAGACATCGTGCGCCTTTATCCCACTCAATGGTATAACTATTACGACTTTTGGAACCAATGACCGTCTCCGACATTTTATCTTCAATCCCGATGAGCGAACTGTTGCCACAGCGCGAGCCGTTTGTGATGGTAAGCCGCCTGGTGCAGTTTGACCCAGTAGTGTCGACCACTCAGCTCGATATCACCTCCGACAACATCTTTGTCGAAGAGGGTACGCTTATTGCTGCCGGTGTGATAGAAAATATCGCTCAAACCTGCGCCGCACGAATAGGTTATATCAACCGACAAAGCAGCGAAGGGGTGAGACTCGGTTTTATCGGGGCTATTCGCAACCTCAACATTCTGCGACTGCCGAAGGTGGGTGAAACGCTGTCAACAACAATAACTGTGGTTGAGGAGGTGTTTGGAATGACCTTGGTGAATGCTGTAGTGAAAGTCGCCGACGAAGTGATAGCTCAAACGGAAATGAAAATTGCTCTCAGCGACATTGTCGCTCAAGGGTGAAACGATTATTGTAATTATGAATAAACACAATCTGCTATCTGCATCAACAACATTCTCACCGCGATTTTCGGAGGTCGACTCAATGAATATCGTGTGGCACGGCTCTTATCCGCTATATTTTGAAGACGCTCGTGAGGCTTTCGGCAAAAAATACGGATTAGGCTATTTGTTGATTTTCAGCAACGGCTTCTATGCTCCGCTTGTCGACTTATCGTTTAAGTATAAGCGCCCTATCGTATATGGCATGGAGTGTCGCATCGACATCTTCTATCGCCCTACCGAAGCCGCTAAGATTGTGTTTGACTACGAAATACATAACCTACAAACCGACGAACTTATGGCTACGGGTCACAGCGTACAGGTGTTTATGGACCGCGATTATCAACTTGTATGGGCTAATCCCGACTTCTACGATGAGTGGAAGAAAAAATGGAATGTGCTATGATAGTGCGACTGGCTGACAATATTATTTCTCCACTCGGCTCTTCCTCCGAAGGCAACTTTCGCTCGGTGAGGGAGGGATTGTCGGCTTTGCGACGCTACGACAACCATTGGGGGTTGCCCGAGCCGTTTGTGGGCTCGCTCTTTGAAGACATTGCCCTTGAAGAGGAGTGCACTCCCTTCGAGAGCTTGGCTATCCAATCGGTGAGACAGGCTGTGGCTCAGTCGTCTGTCGACCTCTCATCGCCTCGCACTATGCTCATCCTCAGCACTACTAAGGGCAACATTTCGCTCCTCGACGACTGCGAGATGCCCCACATCCCGCGTGAGAGGGTGCTCCTTGGAGTGGCGGCACAACGTATCGCCGATGTGCTTGGCATCACTACCTCGCCTTTGGTGGTGAGCAACGCTTGCATCTCTGGGGTATGCGCGCAGATTGCGGCTATGCGCTTGCTTAAGGCTCATGCATGCGATGTAGCAATTGTGTGTGGGTGCGATGTCCAGTCGAAGTTTATCGTGTCGGGTTTTCAGTCGTTTAAGGCTCTTAGTGAAGAGCCGTGTCGCCCGTTTGATGCCTCCCGCTCCGGACTTAACCTTGGCGAAGCCGCAGCCACGATTGTCTACACTCTTACCGACTCAGCACAAGACGACGATTGGGTGATTGATTGTGGCGCCATCCGCAACGATGCCAACCACATCTCCGGTCCGTCGCGTACCGGTGAAGGTAGCTATCGCGCACTTCGTGCTGTCTCCTCTCACATTGATGCTTCTTCGTTGGCATTTATCAATGTCCACGGCACAGCTACCCCTTACAACGACGAGATGGAAAGCATAGCCCTCGACCGCGCACTGCTTGCGCAAGTGCCTATCAATGGGTTAAAAGGCTATTACGGACACACTATGGGGGCTGCCGGGGTGCTCGAGACGATAATATCCATGCGTGCCGTAGATGACGGGGTTGTGTTGCCAACAAAGGGATACTCTTCTCTCGGTGTGAGTCGCAACATCAATGTGTCTTCTCGGTTGCGCACCACTGCCGCCCGCTCGTTTGTCAAGCTCCTTTCGGGGTTCGGCGGGTGTAATGCGGCATTGTTAATGACGAAAGGAGGCTTAAAATGAACACTCTGCACCATGTGATTATCACTCCCTCGACAATCTCCCTCGACAATCTCCCCGTGGCGATTGACGCTTGTGGAGGCGAAATGCTCTCTCAGGTGTATCGCACGAAAATCGGCGGTTATGCGAAGTTTTTCAAGATGGACACTTTATGCCGGCTGGGCTTTATCGCCTCAGAGCTTTTGCTGCAAGCCGAAGCCTCAGAGCGATTTGTGGAGCGCGACGACCGCGCCGTGTTGCTCTTCAACCGCTACTCGTCGCTTTGTGCCGACCGCCGCTATTTTGCCACCATACGCGATAAAGACAACTATTTCCCCGGTCCGGCGCAGTTTGTCTATACTCTGGCAAACATCGTCACCGGAGAAATCGCTATCCGAAACAAATACTATGGCGAAACCTCTTTTTTTGTGCTCCCCGAGCGCAACGATGAGGAGATAGCCTCTATAATAATGGCTTCTGCATCCGACCCTGCCACCCATTCGGCTATTGCCGGATGGCTCGATTGCAGCGATGATGACCATTTTGAAGCCGACCTGCAACTAATAGAATTTTGATTTTTTTAACGACATAAATAACAGTAAGAATATGGAACAACTCATTTTGCAACTGAAAAAAGAAATAATTGAAGTGCTTAACCTCGAAGAAGTGACTCCCGAAGATATCGACAACGATGCACCCTTGTTTGGCGACGGTCTCGGATTAGACTCTATAGATGCGTTGGAACTTATCGTGATGTTAGAAAAAAACTACGGTATCAAACTCAAAGACCCTGCCAAGGGTAAGGAGATTTTCCAATCTATCAACGTGATGGCTAAGTATGTAGCCGAAAACCGCACAAAATAATCCCACCAAGAGATGAATCATACTCCGATTGTTATCACCGGCGCCGGCATTGTTTCCGCAATAGGCAACGATTGCTCACAGACTCTGCGTTCGCTCCTCGACTCCAAGTCGGGGATTGCTCCGCTACGCTATCTCGCCACCGACCATCACGAATTTCCGGTGGGGGAGGTGAAGTTGAGCAACGACGAGATGGCTGACATTGTCAATGTGCCGAAACAAGCCCCTGTCACACGAACTTCGCTGATGGGGATGATGGCGCTAGACGAGGCCCTTCGTGATGCCGCTTTGTCGCCTTCAGATTTGCGGAATGTTTCGTTTGTGTCGGGAACAACGGTCGGCGGTATGGATAAAAGCGAACAGTATTATCTCGACTTCCTCGATAGCGATAATCATAAAGAATATATTGCCACCCACGATTGTGGCGCTTGCTCGCAGATGATTGCCGATCATGCCGGGCGTTTTGCACGAGTGTTTACGCCCTCCACGGCATGCTCCTCTGCCGCTAATGCCATAATCCTTGGGGCAAACCTTATCCGCTCTGGTAGGGCTGACATTGTAGTTGCAGGTGGTGCTGAATGTATCACCAAATATCATCTCAACGGTTTCAACTCTTTGATGATTCTCGACGAAAAACCTTGTCGCCCCTTCGATGCCACTCGCGCCGGACTTAACCTCGGTGAGGGTGCAGCCTATGTGGTGCTCGAAAGCGAAGACTCGGCAAGAAGAAGAGGTGCAAGCCCATGGTGCTCGCTCTCCGGATGGGGAAATGCCTGTGATGCCTTCCATCAGACGGCGTCATCGGACAATGGCGAGGGTGCTTATCTCGCTATGAAACAGGCCCTTGAGATGGCTGCGCTCGCTCCCTGCGACATCGACTATATCAATGCCCACGGCACCGGTACGCCCAATAATGACGCCAGCGAAACGGTAGCAATGAAGCGACTTTTCGGCAGCATGGTGCCGGCAGTGTCATCGACTAAATCAATGACCGGTCACACCACTTCGGCTTCCGGAGCTATCGAGATGGTGATTTGTATGCTTGCTCTGCGTCATAGCTTCCTTCCTGTAAATGTGAATTGGGCTAACGCTATGCCCGACGGAATAATACCGGTGAATGAGTTGAAGCAAAACATCGATTTGAGTCATGTGCTATGCAATTCGTTCGGTTTCGGCGGCAACGACTCTTCACTCCTCATTTCCAAACGATGACATTATGAATGTGCGAAAGATTTTTATCACTTCAGCTCAGCAGATTTCGATGCAACAGCCATTGTGCCATCAATGGATGGTTGAGCCGCTTTCTTCTACAGAGCCTTATGTGAGAAGCTGTGAGCCTAACTATCGTGAGTTTCTTTCTCCCATCGAGTCGCGTCGGTTGGGGAAGGTGCTTAAGCGTGCTCTTGTCACTTCGCTGAAAGTTATGAGCGATAGCGGTGTGACCAACCCCGACGCTATCATCACAGGCACCGGGCTGGGGTGTGTCGAAAACACTGAGTCGTTTCTCAAAGCCCTTTGCATAGATGGCGAACAACTGCTGAAACCTACTCATTTCATGCAATCCACCCACAACACGATAGGTTCGCTCATCGCAATCCACACAAAGTCGCACGGTTATAATGTGACTTATTCCGACAAGGCAACATCCTTTGAGAGTGCGCTCTACGATGCTCTTTTGCAGTTTGCTGTCACCCCCATAAAAAATGCTCTTGTGGGAAGTCACGACGAGGTCACTCCTTCCTATTTCACGCTCTTGAAGCGTATAGGTTATGTGGGACAACCCGGTCAGGTGGCGTGTAGCGAAGCGTCGGTGGCTATGATGTTGCAAGCTGATGTCGCTACCGGGGCGTGGTGTGAGGTGGAGAAGATGGAGATGCTCTACTCTCCGCAGCCCGACGAACTTGAGGCCGCACTCTGTGGTATTGTAGCCGAGGCTCAGCCTGACGCTATTGTGGCAGGCATCAATAATGAGCCCGCCAACGATTGTGGGTACAGCAAAATAGCCTCTTTGGAGTTGCCCATAGTGGCATATAAGCGCGCTTTTGGCGAAAACTATTCGGCGTCGGCTCTCGGTGTTTATGCCGCGGCGCGAATGATTAAAGAGAATAGAATACCTCAATATTTGCTTGCCAAAGGTGATATGCCTGATAAGGTGGAAAGATTGTTGGTGGTTAATCATAGCGATAATAAGAATTACTCATTTTTACTATTGAAAAAATGTGGGCTTTAATTGGTATAACTTTACTTCAATGCTTACTTCTTTCTACAGGGCAAGTGTTGCTGAAAAGGGCTCTATTGCAAAATGAGGGCGAATTCAGTTTCATGTATGTCACAAGGCTGTTTGCCAATGGATGGTTTATCGGTCATATGGCTATGTATGTTGTGGCAAGTGTGTTGTGGTGGTTTATTGTAAAGCGCTATCCTTTGAGTGTGGTCTATCCATTGGCAAGTTTCAGCTATGTTTTCGGCGTGCTGGCTGCTGTGTTTGTTTTCCACGAGCAGGTGTCGATGTTGCGTTGGATAGGGCTGGCGCTCGTGGTGATAGGCTGTTGTTTAATTGCCAAATAGTCATGAATTATGAAAAATAGGTTTTTTATTTCGCTCCTCTTGATGCTTTGCTTCATTTCGGTTGACGCCAAGCTCACTCCCGCTACCGATTCACAGAGGAGAGAGATGTCGCAAAAAATCAATGCTGCCGCTTCGGCAATGACGACGCTTGACTGCAATTTTGTGCAAGTGAAGCAGCTCAAGATGCTCAACGACAAGATGACTTCAACAGGGGTGATGCGCTACAAAAAGTCGGGAAAACTGCGCTGGGAATATACCTCGCCCTACAAGTATGTGTTTATCATCAACGGCTCGAAGGTGCTTATCGACACCGGAAAGCAGCGCAACGTTATCGATATCAATACCAACAAGATGTTTGAGGAGATTGCTCGCATTATGATGAACAGCGTCACCGGCAAATGTCTCGCCGACAACAAGGAGTTTGCTGTGAAATATTTTATCGACGACAAAGGTAATTGGGTAGCCGACCTCACTCCGCTCAAAAAGCAGATGAAGCAGATGTTTTCGCTCATTCGTCTGCACTTCGATGTGAAGCAAATGGTGGTGACCTCCGTAGAGCTTCACGAAAAGAGCGGTGACAATACCGTTATCACTTTAAAGAACATAAAGAAGAATCAACCGGTAAATGAAAGTAATTTCAAGATTAATTAGCCTGTTGCTGTTGGTTTTGCCGCTGACCGTGTCGGCACAACACGCCTTCACCTTGCCATTGGGCGAAACGGTGAAGATGTCGCTCGTCATCGATACACCTAAAGCATCGATTTCGGGTATTTGCCTTATGCAACGCGAGGAGCAAAAGGTGGTCGGTACGGTGGTTAATGAGTTTGGTATCAAGGCTTTTGATTTTGAAGTGGATGCCAATGCCCAGAAGGTAAAGCTCTTAAATACTATTGCCTTCCTTAACAAATGGTATATTCGACGCACCATAGCCTCCGATTTGAAATTTCTTTTCTTTGCCACTCTTATCGACGGAAAGGCAGTAGCCGGAAAACGAGAGATTGTGGCAACTTCGGGTAGTGTCACTCTATACAATCGACGTAGAAATTTGACATATATGTTTTCTCCATTAATTGATAATAACAATCAAACAGATAATCCTGATTGCTATGGACCTGAAGAATGATTTCTATATAGTGCAAGCCTGCGATGCCAATGCCAAGGGTGCCGTCTACACGGTGACTCTCAACGAGAAGCATCCTATTTATGCTGCTCATTTCCCGGGAAATCCGATTACCCCGGGAGTGTGTATCATTCAAATGGTGGAAGAGTTGTTGTCGCTGATGACCAATCACACTCTCTCGCTCGTCACGCTACACAACGTGAAATTCCTATCCACCATCATCCCCGGGAAAACCGGCTCTTTAAAGGTGTCGCTGCAAGCCGATGACTCTATCGACAGTGTAAAGGTGAAGGCGGTGGTCGCCGACGAAAATGTCACGTACACTAAAATTTCAGCAACATTCAACAAATTATGACAGCAATCGACTTGAAGCATAAGATGAAAGCACTGAAGACTTGTGTGATTGTGCCTACTTACAACAACGAGGGTACGGTCACTGAGGTGGTGCTCTCGGTGCTTAAGTGTTGCAGTGACGTGATTGTGGTCAACGATGGCTCCACCGATGCCACAGCCTCCATCCTCCGGCAGTTTGATGGTAGTATCACCGTAGTCGACTATCAGCATAATCGAGGCAAAGGATATGCCTTGAAATCCGGCTTCCGCAAAGCTCTCGCCATGGGCTTCGACTATGCTGTGACCATCGACAGCGACGGTCAGCATTTCGCTTCAGACATCGAGAAGTTTGTCTCTGCGCTGGAGGAAAATCCAGGTGCGTTGGTGATAGGTAGTAGAGGTTTGGACCACGACAATATGCCGGGGAAGAATAAGTTTGCTAATAATTTCTCTAATTTTTGGTTTAGGGTGCAAACTTGTCGCCGCCTGAGCGACACACAGACAGGTTTCCGCTTGTATCCGCTTCACAATCTTCACGGATTGTCGCTACTCACATCGCGCTATGAGGCGGAGCTGGAGCTCCTGGTGTTTGCCGCATGGCACGCCGTGAAGATTTGCGAGATTCCTATACAGGTGTATTATCCGCCTGTTGAGGAGCGAGTGAGCCATTTCCGTCCCGCACGCGACTTCGCTCGCATCAGTGTGCTCAACACGGTGTTGTGTGTTGTAGCCGTGATTTATGGCTTGCCTTTAAAATTTTTAAAGACTCTGATGAAATGAAGAAGGTGATTGACATATTGCGATATGCGCGACAGATTGTGTTCACAATCTATTCGCTCGTCGTGTTTGTTGTGCTGATGATGCTCTTGGTGCAACCTGTAATCGCCCTATGCTTTATTTTTGGCAAAACCACCGAGAAGAAGCGACTGAATTATCATCGCTCAATTCAGAAAATGGCAATCATTGCCCAACGGATGTTGCCGGGAGTGAGATTTCATCTTCATAACCCCGAGGGCGAAACTTTCGACAAGCCCTCGCTCATCATCGCCAACCATCAATCGCATTTCGACTTGCTTTGCATCATGATGCTTGCCCCGAAGATTGTGATTATGACCAACGATTGGGTGTGGCGCAATCCACTTTACGGCTTGCTTATACGTTATGCCGAATACTATCCGGCAAGCAACGGGCTAGAGCAAAATCTCGACCGCCTTTGCTCGCTCGTCGACCGCGGTTATTCAGTGATGATTTTCCCCGAAGGCACTCGTAGCGCCGACCTCGAAGTGCATCGTTTTCATAAAGGGGCATTCTATATTGCCGAGAAGTTGCACCTCGACGTGGTGCCCATCTCTATCCATGGCGCCGGCATCGTGCTCAACAAAAAGGCATGGCTGATGAATTCCGGCGACATCAATATCGAGGTGTTTAAGCGTGTGGATGCCGACGATGCTTCGTTTGGCAGCGACTATCATGCTCGCACTAAAGCTTTTCGCGCTTTTATTGCTACAAAATATGCTTGCCAACGACAAAGATACGAGAAAGGAGGACAGAGATGAAGAGTGTGCTGATTATTGGGAGCGGTCTCGGAGGTCTTTCTTGCGGAGTTATTTTGGCTAAAAACGGTTATGATGTGACCGTGCTCGAGCAAAATGCCGTGATTGGCGGTTGCTTGCAGTGCTTCTCTCGTCGCGGAGTGAAGTTTGAGACTGGCATGCACTTTATCGGTAGCGCTGATGAAGGGCAGACCTTGTCGCGCATCTTCCGCTATTTGGAGTTGACCGACAAAATCACTCTTAGCCGTCTTGACACAGACGCTTACAATGTCTACAGTATTCGCGGCAAGCGCTATCGCATACCCAATGGTCGCGAGGCTTTTATCAAGCGAATGACCGAATATTTTCCCGATTCTCACGACGATATCCTCAACTATGTCAATCTTGTGGATAAGATTGCTTCGGCATCTTCGCTCCACTCTCTGAGATATGCCGAAAGCGACATCACCGTCGGCGTGGAGTATAGTATGGTGAGTGTGGATAAGGTGATTGAAGACACTATTAAGAATCCGTTGTTGCGGGAGGTGCTTGTGGGACATTTGCCTCTTTATGCCGGTGAACGTGGACGCACTCCCTTTGCGCTACATGCTTTTATCACCGACTTCTACAACCAAAGCGCTTTTCGCATTGTCGGGGGTAGCGATAAGATTTGTAATGCCCTTTCACAAACTATTGCTCGCTATGGAGGTAGGGTGTTGTCGGGTAAGAAAGCCGTGAAGATTATGTGTGACAACGAGAAAGCCACAGGAGTAACTACTGCCGACGGCTCCCTCTACTCGGCGGATATTGTGATTTCCGACATCCACCCGGCAAGAGTAATGGAGATGATTGACTCCCCGCTCATTCGTCCTGCTTTCAGAAAACGAATGATGGCGCTCCCCAACACCACCTCGGGATTTGCTATCTATCTCCATTTCAAAGACCACACGGTGCCGTATATGAACAGCAATTTTTACGGTTATCGTGATAATGGTCCTTGGGACTCGGAGATTTACAACTCAAATAATTGGCCTAAAGGCTATCTGTATATGCACATGTGCACTCAAGATAAGGCAAAATGGGCGCAATGTGGTGTGCTGCTTTCTTATATGAACTACGACGAAGTCAAGCAATGGGAGCATCTGCCCGTAGGGCATCGTGGAAGCGACTATGAAGCGTTTAAGCAAAGCCACGCTCAGCAGTTGCTCGATGTGGCTGAAAGGGATTTCCCGGGCATCAAGGCGAGCATAGCCCACTATTACACCTCAACGCCTCTCACTTATCGCGACTATACCGGCACTGAAGGAGGCTCGATGTATGGCGTGCTCAAAGATGTGAGGCTCGGTGCCGCTTGTAGGGTGCCGCAACGCACTCGTATCCCGAACCTTTTGCTCACCGGGCAAAACATCAACTCCCACGGGGTGCTCGGGGTGCTGGTGGGCACAGTGGTCACTTGCTCCGAACTTATCCCGGCAGAAACTATCTATCAACAAATTATTAAGGCGCAAAAATGAAGGAAACGGCTATTGTAATCGGTGGCGGTATGGGCGGTTTGTTTACCGCAGCTCTTTTAGCAAAGAAGGGGCTTAAAGTGACAGTGCTCGAAAAAAACAAGAACATCGGCGGCGGTTTGCAGTCGTTTAAGAAGCACGGCAAGATTTTCGATGCCGGGTTGCATGTCGTTGCCGGTATGCACAAAGGAGGTAGCCTACACAAGATTTGCTGTTATCTCGGCATCCTCGACAGCTTGAAGCTCGAAGATTGCTCCGACAATCTTACATATTTCTCCTCCGGCAAAACCTATCACATCCCTAATGGTCGCGAGGCGTTTGTTGATGCTCTCGCCTCCGAATTTCCCCATGAGCGACGTGGATTGGAAGAATATGTCGAAGCTCTTTATGCCGTCACTCGGGAGTTTGACCTCTATTATCTTCGTCCGTCAGACGATTTTTTCACCTCCGTGTCGGAAACGGCTATGATGCCTGCCGATGAGTTTATTGCTCAATATATCTGCGACGAGCGTCTGCGCGATATCCTCGCTTATATGAATCCGATGTATGCCGGAGTGGCAGGGCAAACCCCGGCTTATGTTCATGCATTGCTCAATGTGGTGTTTCTCAATGGTCGTCAGCGTTTTGTGGGTGGAGCATCGCAGCTCGCTAATGCCTTGGCGAAGGTTATCACCGATGCCGGTGGATGCGTTAAGGCGAAGACTGAAGTGACTCGCATCTTGATGCGCGACAAAATAATTGCGGCTGTGGAAACTGCCGACGGCAAATGCTACACCGCCGATGTGTATATCAGCGACGTCCATCCACGTCATCTCATCTCGCTAATCGATGGTAAAGGGCTGTCGAAAGCCTACACCGAGAGGGTGAATGCGATGCCGGTGGGTTATTCTGCTTTTATGCTCTTTATCACTTTGAAAGAGGGTATAATCCCTTACGACAATATTAATCATTATTATCAAGATGATTACGGGTTGGCTTGGCAGAGGGTGGACTCTCGCAGCTGGCCTAATGCTCTGATGATGATGACTCCTCCGGAGGAAAATCAGGGTCGCTGGGCGTCTAAGATTTATGCCGCCGCTACGATGAGCTACGAGCAAGTGAGCCGATGGGCGGACACTCGTCGCAAGCATCGTGGTGACGATTATGAGCAATGGAAGCGCCGACACATCGAGTTGATGCTCTCTAAGATGGAGCGCCTCTATCCGCAGTTGCGAGATGCCATCGACGAGGTGGTGGCTGGGTCACCACTCACCATCCGCGACTATTTCAACACCCCTGAAGGCTCGATGTATGGCAACATCAAAGACTGCAACAACTTCGCTTTGTCGATGTTGCCGGTGATTACCAAGGTGCCTAACCTGCTGCTCACAGGGCAAAACGTCAATCTCCACGGCATCTGCGGGGTGCCGCTCACTGCCGTAAGCACTGCCGAAGTGGTGGTGGGGCATAACACTATTATTGAAGAAATTAACAACAAATACAATAATCTCTATGGAAACAATTAAACTGAAAATAATCTATCCCAAGTGGCAAAAACTCAAGGGACAGACAACGTTTAATCTGCCGCCGCACGGACCGGTGGCATTTGCCGCCGCATTGCCGGAATATGTGGATGTGACTTTTACCGACGAAAATGTTGAGGAAATAAATTTTGACGACGACTGCGACCTCGTGGCGCTCTCAATGATGCTCTCCACTCAGGTGAAGCGTGGTTGGGAAATCGCTGCCGAATATCAGCGGCGAGGCAAGAAGGTGATGGCCGGGGGTATCTCAACCATGCTTCATGCCGAGGAGATGGTCGACCATGTGGATAGTGTGTTTCTCGGCGAAGCTGAGGGCCGCATGGACCAAGTGATGCACGACTGGCGCAACGGTTGCATGAAGAAGGTCTATAACTACATGGGGCAGCAGCCTCCAATCGAGCTGGTGGGACCGTGTCGTCGCGACCTCTATAAGCGCGACCTATACAACCATAAGGGAGTGCAGATGGTTGACCTCTTCCATGCCAGTCGTGGCTGTCGTTTCAGCTGCTATCCTTGTGCGGTGTCTTATCTGGGAGGGCGCATCTTCCGTCCGCGTCCTATCGATAAGGTGGTGGAAGATATGGCAGGCATCGACAATAACCGCCTATTTATCGTCGACAACTCGTTGGCGCAAAACAAAGAGTGGGAAAAAGAATTGTTTCGTGCCATCGCTCCGTTGAAGAAAAAATGGATAAGCCACACCATCGAAGACGACCCCGAAGTGCTCGACCTCGCGGCTAAAGCCGGCGCATGGTATGTGTATCAAGCCGTTTACGACACTTCCGACTATATCAAGGAGCGTGTGAAACGCTATCACGACTACGGCATCGGGGTGGAAGGTACTATCCTTCTCGGTCTTGACAATCAGACTGAAGACGACTGCAAACGTCTCATCGATTTCCTCGGCGAGATTGACCTCGACCTTGCTGAGTTTACTATTATGACGCCGTTCCCACACACTAAGGCTTACGACGACTACCTCCGTCAAGGGCGTATCTTTGATTTCGATTGGAATCATTATAATGCAGGGCAGGTGGTGTTTCAACCTAAACAAATGTCGCCTGAAAAGCTCCAAGACCTCTACGACTACGCGTGGAAGCATTTCTATGCCGCCGAGAGCCAAGAGCAAAAGATGTTCCGACTATTCTGCAACGTGGCTTTGAGAGAAATGGAGGAGGGCACATATCGTCAGCGCGACCGCCGATTGGTGAATAAGTCGTTTGGAAAAGATGTGGTGAGAAATATAAAAAAATAAGGTTATGAAGGTTTCTGAAACTTACTACGACGAAATATTTCAATTTAAGGGTCAATGGGATATGCCTTCTTCTTGCGGATTGAAAATAAGAAAGAAGGGCAACACTACCTATGTCATCGTGACTGAGCTGTATCAAGATAATCCCGGTACGTCGGTGACCTATGCCGGCATCGAGCTCGCTCGGCAGATTTGCCAAGCTAAGGGATTGTCGTTGGAGGATATTGTGTATCTCGAGTGTAATCCTAACACCAACAGCAAGTTATCGTTCTACGATGAGGAGTTTTTTGTGGTGGATTTCTCTGCCGATATGCAGCATCGCTATCGAATGCTCTCACAGGAAGAAGTGAAAAATATTTTAGATGAGTAGATGAAGCAACTCACAATTTTTATTGTGGCAATAGTGTGGGTAATAGAGATGTCAGCGCAAATGAAAATTGATATTTGGGAACATACTAATAATCATTGTAGTGTGGAGTGTCGCGTCTATAAGCCGAAGGATGTCGACAAGCCTGCGGTGGCGGTTATTGTGCTTCCGGGTGGTAGTTATTTTTGGCTCGACTCTTCTGCCGAACGCACTATGGTGGGAGAATGGCTCGCCGACAACGGCATCATGGCTTTCGTGCTCGACTATCGTGTGGCGGGCACTTTGGAGTTTATCACTCATTCGCGCGTGTTGCATCGCGGTTGCCGCTATCCTGATGCGCTGGAAGATGTGCAGCAGACCATCGCTCTCATCCGCTCTAATGCCCACGAGTGGCTCGCTGACAGCCACAAAGTGGGGGTGATGGGTTTTTCTGCCGGAGGTCATTTGGCGTTGTGTGCCGGTTTGTGGTTTGATTCGCCGACGATTGATGTGCAGGTGTCGTTGCGCCCCGACTTCATTGTTGCCGCCTATCCGGTGGTGACGCTCTCCAATCCCGACTATGTGCATCTTCGCTCGCGCCGTGGTTTGCT
Organism: bacterium; assembly: GCA_004561555.1. GTDB lineage: Bacteria > Bacteroidota > Bacteroidia > Bacteroidales > Muribaculaceae > Limisoma. Next base: position 5,161 of record SFVH01000021.1, on the reverse strand, counting down.
CGGCGACAAGCCGTCGCCGCAATTGTGTGAGGCGTTGTCGATTGAGAAGCATGTGAGGGAGGATATGCCGCCGGTGTTTCTGATGAATTGTGTCGACGACCATATAGTGAAATATCAGAATTGCGAACTCCTCGAAAGTGCGCTTTTGCAGAAAAACGTGTCCCATCGCTATTTGAAGTTTTCTACCGGTGGACATGGCTTCGGTGCCGACGATTTGAAGTGCAACGACGAGTGTCGACAGTGGAAACGGGTGTTTTTGGAGTGGCTTGATAATTTGTAGTGTTATGAATAGTAAAGATATTGAATTTTGCTCTCCACAAGAAATTAAGGATTTTCAAGAAGGGCTTTTGAAAAAGGCTCTGGCTTATCTCAACGATAACTCAGCCTATTATAAGCGAATGTTTGACAAGTATGAAATCGACTTGTCGAAGATTAATCACATCGAAGACTTGGTGAAAATCCCATTCACCGAAAAGAAGGATTTGCAGCTTTTCAACGATGATTTTTTGTGTTGTGAGAAGTCGAAAATCATTGATTATATCACTACTTCGGGCACTCTCGGCGACCCGGTGACTTTCGGATGCACCGAGGGCGACTTGCAGCGATTGGCTTTCAATGAGCACAAGTCGTTTGAGTGTGCCGGGTTGAAGCCCGGCAACATTGTCCAGCTGATGGTGACCCTCGACAAGCGTTTTATGGCAGGAATGGCTTATTTCCTTGGTATTCGTCATCTGGGGGCAAGTGTGATTCGTGTGGGTAACGGCATCCCGGAGCTGCAGTGGGACACCATACGCCGTCTGCGCCCCGACACAATCATGTGTGTGCCGTCGTTTATCCTACGGCTTGTGCAATATGCCGAAGACCACGGCATCGACTACCGCAACTCGAGCATCCGACGTATCATAGGCATCGGAGAGGGGATGCGTGAGCAGGATTTCTCGCTCAATCTCCTTGGCAGACGCATAAAGGAAAAGTGGGATGTGCAGCTCTTTTCCACCTATTCTTCCACTGAGATGGGTGCCACCTTTGCTGAGTGTGAATACGGCTGCGGTGGACACGTTCACCCCGAACTGATAATTGTGGAGATTATCGGCGACGACGACCTCCCGGTGGCTGACGGCGAATATGGCGAAATTGTCGTTACTACGCTCGGAGTGGAGGGTATGCCCTTGCTGCGTTTCCGCACCGGTGACATTGCTGCAAAGCGCACCGAGCAGTGTCGTTGCGGCCGTTGGAGCTACCGCCTCACTCCGTTGGTGGGTAGAAAAAACAATATGATTAAGCTCAAGGGTACCACTCTCTATCCCCCGGCTGTCAATGATGTGCTCGACAATGCCGACTATGTGGAGAATTATGTGGTGATTGTGCACGACTCCGACGCCGGTACCGATGAGGTGGTGGTGAAAGTGGGGCTGAAAGCCGTCCCCGATTTCGACGTAGTGAAGGATTTGAAAGACCGTTTCCGCTCGCGCATACGTGTGGCGCCGATTGTGGAGGTGCATCCGGTGGAGGAAATCCATCAAATCAATTTTCCTGCCAAGAGCCGTAAGCCGGTGAAATTTATCGATTTGAGAAAGAAATAATCTGCTTGTTCCTTTTTTATTATTGAGCTTCATGATGAATAATCTGTTTTTGAAAATCTACGATTTTTTTCAGCGACACAAGGTGTTGCGTGTGCTGTTGCCGGTAGTGGCGGTGTTATTGCTTGCGGCATCGGCGCTGACGCTCAATTATAAGGAGGATATCACCGATTTTCTGCCGCTCGACGACAACTATCGCAAGTCGATGGACGTGTATCAAAATCTCAACGCCGCCGACAAGGTGTTTGTCGTGGTGCAGATGCGCGACACTGCCGCCGTCAATCCCGACAGGGTGGTGGAGGCTGTCGATGCCGTGACCATTGAGATTAATAAGCGTGCTGAGGGTGGAAAGTGGGTCAAAGATGTGACCTCGCAGGTCGACTATGAGAAGATGATGGAGGTGGTGGATTTTGTCTACAGCAATATCCCTTATTTCCTCACCGATGCCGACTATGCAAGGATGGACAGTGTGCTCTCCGTCACCTCGATCGCCGAGGCTTTGGAGCGCGACAAGCAGCTGCTGATGTTTCCCGCCTCCGATATGCTCTCGCAAAATGTGGAGCGCGACCCGATGAATCTTTTCACCCACAAGGTGGCTCAGTTGCAGGCGTTTCGTGCCGACATCAACTATTCGCTCTACGACAACTATATCTTTTCTTCCGACTATAAGAAGGCGATAGTGACTGTCACTTCGCCTTTTGGTGCCAACGAGACCAGCAACAATGCTCGCCTGGTGGAGGCGCTCGACGAGGCGGCAAAGGTGGTGGAGGTTAAATATCCGGATGTGAGAATTTTCAGCATCGGTGCGCCTGTGATTGCCGTGGCTAATGCCTCGCAGATTAAGACCGACAGCATCCTTGCCATCTCTATCGCCATTATTCTGATTTTGGCATTGCTGATTTATGCGTTCCGCAATGTGAAAAGCATCTTCTACATCGCTCTCGCCATCGGCTTCGGGTGGATTTTTGCCATCGGATTGATGGGGGCGGTGCACGACAGGATTTCTATCATCGTGCTTGGCATCGGTTCGGTGATTATTGGAATCGCCGTGAATTATCCGTTGCATTTTGTGGCGCATCTGAAGCATTATCCCGATGTGAGAGCCACACTGAAAGAATTGATTGCTCCTTTGGTGATTGGCAATATCACCACCGTGGGGGCTTTTCTTGCGCTGGTGCCGCTCAACTCGGTGGCGTTACGCGACCTCGGACTGTTTGCGTCGTTTATGCTGGTGGGCACCATCTTGTTTGTCATTGTGGTGCTGCCGCAGATGGTGAAGTCGTCGCGTGAGGCTGCTGTAGAACCTAAGATGGCGTTTGCTCGATTGTCGAAGGCTAGGGTGGAGCGTCGTCGCGGCTTGTTGCCGCTGATTGTGGTCATCACTGTGGCTCTCGGTTGGTTCAGCCTTGACACTCGTTTTGATGCCGATATGCACCACATTAATTATATGACTCCTGAGCAGCGTCAAGATTTTGCCGACCTTCAGAAGATGATAGGCAAGAGCGACGGCACTGCCGCCATCTATGTCGCTGCCGGTGAGCCTACGTGGGACGGAGCATTGGCAAAGGCGGAGGCTTCACAGCCGGTGTTCGATAGCCTCGTGGCGCACAATGTGGTGTTGTCGCGTCGCACGGTGGCTGACTTCCTGCCCTCGAAGGCGGAGCAGCAACGGCGGCTTGTCCTGTGGCAGAGGTTCTGCAGCAAGTATGCCGACCGTTTTGGTAGTGACTTTGACGTGTGTGCTCACAACGCCGGTTTTAGCAGTGAGGCGTTTGACGGCTTTAAAGACGTTGTATCCGGAGAATATCCTGTGAGGGAATACGACTATTTCCGACCGTTGACCGAAACGGTGTTTGGCGGCTTCCTCAGCCATTCCGACACTGCTTGTGCGGTGGTGGATGTGCTCACTGTCGATGCCTCACGCACCGAGGAGGTGCATCGCTGCATCGCTGAGCGGTTGCCACACAGCTACAGCTTCGACGTGGCGCAGCTCAACAGCACCATCGCTCGCTCCCTCTCCGATGAGTTCAACTATATCGCATGGGCTTGCGGACTTATCGTGTTCGTTTTCCTATGGATTTCGTTTGGCAGATTGGAGCTTGCGCTGGTGGCGTTTGCTCCGATGGCGGTGGGGTGGATATGGATTCTCGGCATGATGAATATTTTGGGCATCGAGTTTAATATTGTCAATGTGATTCTCGCCACGTTTATTTTCGGTCAGGGCGACGATTATTCGATATTTATCACCGAGGGATTGATGTATGAGCGGGCTTACGGTAAGAAGGTGCTCGACAGCTACAAGAGCAGCATCATTATCTCGGCGTTGATTATGTTTGTGGGCATTGGCACGCTCATTGTTGCCAAGCATCCGGCGTTGCGCTCGCTCGCTGAGGTCACCATCGTGGGGATGATTACGGTGGTAGTGATGGCATACCTGTTGCCGCCACTTTTGTTTCGCTTCTTGGTGACGAAGAAAGGTGTGGCACGCCGATTGCCGGTGACGATTGCCGACTTGTGGCGCACGGTCTTTGCCACGACGATTTATCTCTTGCAGCTCTTTGTAGGCTTGGTGTTGGGAGTAGTGCTTTTCAAGTTGATGAAGAAAAGTGAGGGCAGGCGGTTGTTTTATCATAAGTGTATGTATCATTTCTTCCGCTTCGATGCCCGCCATATCCCCGGGGTGGAGTTTGACTTCCGTAATCCCTATGGCGAGTCGTTTGAGCGTCCGGCAATCATCATCTGCAACCATCAGTCAATTCTCGACCCAATGTATTTTATGATGCTCACGCCGAAGGTGCTTGTGGGCACCGGCGAACATGTGTGGAAAAATCGGGTGATACATCGGGTGCTTCGATTCTCCGATTTCTTCACCGTGGGCGACGGTGTAGGCTCCGTGCTCGACCAATGCCGCGACCGCATCCGCGAGGGATACAGCATCGCCGTCTATCCCGAGGGTGCGCGTTCTCACGACGGCAGGATTTTGCGTTTCCACAATGGCTCGTTTTATCTCGCCGAACAGCTCGGATTGGATATCTTGCCGATATTCATTCATGGATTGACCGACGTGATGCCTAAGTCGAGCGGGGTATGCTTCAGGGGAAAAATCACTGTCGAGGTGGGGAAACGGCTTGCGCCTAACGATATCTCTATGGGGGACACCTACCAACAGCGCACTAAGGCGATGCGCCATTTCTACGAACAAAAGATTGCGCAGATGAGCCGTGAGATTGAGACGGCTCGCTATTTCCACCACCTTGTTGCCGCCTCGTTTGCCTACAAGGGCTTTTCTATTGAGCGCGCTGTGGCGCAAGAGCTGAAACGCACCGACTGCTACGCCAAATGGGTGGACAATTGCCCCGGAAGTGGACGCATAGTGGTGAAAAACAACGGATATGGTGTCGCCGGACTCCTCTTCGCTCTGGTAAATAGCGACCGTGAGGTCATCGCCCTCGACGACGATGCTGATATGCTCTCTCTTGCCGCTGCCAATGCCGCTAATCCCCGTAATCTCACCATCGCAGCCTCCTACACCCCGCGCCCCGACGACACCATATTCGACACCCGGGAACTGTAAATCGGGA
>SFVH01000055.1 GCA_004561555.1 bacterium | reverse complement strand
GGCAAGGGGGCTATCCTCACGCTCACAGAGCGCAGCACGAACTTCTTGATTGCGTGCAAACTTAAGCACGGCAAGAACGCAAACGAGTGCGCCAAGGCTACTGCGACAATAATTAGAATTGGGGGGATAATTTGAGATTGATTTTGTAGTTTGCAAAGGAATCGCTAACTTTGCACGGCAAAAGAGGGCTCTGTAGTTCAACGGATAGAATAGAAGTTTCCTAAACTTTAGATTCGAGTTCGATTCTCGACGGAGCTACAATCTGAGGGGATAATATTAATGAAGGACGGTTACTGCGATGAGCGGCAACCGTCCTTCAACTATTCTATGGCATATAAATCACTGTTTAGCAGCGAGATAGCGAGCAAAGATTGTGGCAGCAGTGCGCACCATCTCAGAGCAGGGGCGCTTTTTGTAGTATTCAGCAGTACGCGTTTCGGGCATAGAGGGAGTGGGCGCCAACTTCGACAATCCGAGGAGTTCGGCGCATATAAGAGAGCCGTTTTCTTTTTTAAACTCGTCAGCCATTTGTTGCACCACGGCATAGTTATGCCCTTTACCCTCCCTATCGGTTGGGTCAGTACTACCTGTTTCGAGACCGGCGAGCAAAAACATACCACAAGCGGCACCACAAGTGGCACGCATTCTTCCGATGCCACCGCCAAACGACGAAGCCACTCTCAAAGCCGTCTGCTCATCCAACCCGTAAATGTCGGCAAAAGCGGCGACCACCGACTGCGAACAGTTAAAACCCTTTTTAAAATATTCTACCGCTTTTTCTATTCTATCTTCATACATAGACATAATCGTGATTAAAAGTTAATATCTACCTCCACCGGGCAATGGTCGCTACCGAAGATTTCTGTGTGAATCACGGCATCAGTAATGTTGTCGGCGAGACGCTTTGAGGCGAGGAAATAGTCGATGCGCCAGCCGATGTTTTTCTCTCTTGCGCGGAAACGATAAGACCACCATGAATATATACCCTCTTTTTCGGGATAAAGATATCGAAACGAGTCGACAAAACCGCAGTCGAGCAATGCCGTCATCTTAGAGCGCTCCTCGTCGGTAAATCCGGGATTGCGACGATTGGTTTTGGGATTTTTCAGGTCGATTTCTTTATGAGCCACGTTGAGGTCGCCACACACCACCACCGGCTTCATCTTGTCGAGCGAGAGGAGATAATTGCGAAAATCGTCTTCCCACTTCATACGATAGTCCAGCCGCTTGAGCTCATCTTGCGAGTTGGGAACATACACTGTGACCAGGAAGAAATTGTCATATTCCAAAGTAATCACCCTACCCTCATGGTCGTGCTCGTCAATATCAATGCCATAGGTCACATTGAGCGGTGCATGGCGAGCATAGATAGCCGTGCCGGAATAACCTTTCTTATCGGCATAATTCCAAAAAGAATGATACCCTTCAAATTGCAAGTCGAGCTGTCCGTGTTGCATTTTGGTCTCTTGCAGACAAAAAAAGTCGGCATCCAAAGAGCGAAATATATCTTCAAATCCTTTGCCTACGCAAGCGCGAAGCCCGTTTACGTTCCAAGAAATAAATTTCATTACAAAAAACCGTTATTGTTAGCCACAAAAGTAATAAAAAAACATTGAAATAATAAACCCACACATCACACTTGGCAGTCTATTGTTTGTACGTTTTGAATATTTAACGTAACTTTGCGCATCAGAAACAAACTAAATATTTGATAATGAAATCGATTTTTACCACTGTGATAGTCGCAGCAACACTTTCGGTGTCGATTACATCGTGTATCGCCGATGAGGCGCTCAACACCGAATGCGACATCCTTACTTGCACCCTCCCCGAAGGAGTGCTTATGTCATCACCTACCATCACCAACGACCGCGTAACCTTAATGGCACTTCCCGATGCCGACATCTCCAAATTGGCTCCTGAATTTACAATCACCGAAGGAGCAACCATCACCCCGGCAAGCGGCAGTTTACAAGACTTCCTTAATGCCGAAAATCACACTGTTGTGTATACCGTCACCTCTCAAGACGGAGCATGGCACAAGGACTATCGTGTGGAAGTGATACAACGCGAGACCACTTCTGAATACAAATTTAATAAAGTAGAACTTGATGCCACCAAAAAATATTCCATCTTCAACGAAGCCGACGACGAAGGCAACAACCTAATGACCTGGGCATCGGGCAATCCGGGCTTCATTATGTGTGGCATGGCAGACAAAGAGGCTAAAGCCGCCTATGGCAACGACTACAAGAGCCATATCTGGGAATTCTTCCCCACCATTGCCGTCTATCCCGAAGGCACAGAGCAAATCGTAGACGAGAAAAGTGGTGTGACCTACTTTATGAAAGACGGCAAATATGCACAGCCGGAATACATCCGCCTTGTCACTCGCTCCACCGGAGCTTTCGGCTCCCGCATAAAGATGCCGATAGCCGCCGGCAACATCTTCCAAGGGTGGTTTGACTTGTCGTATGCCACCTCACGTCCACGCGAAGCCACACAGTTTGGCGAACCGTTCCGCTACAAACCCCTCTCCCTTTCCGGCACCTATCGGTTCACCCCGGGAGAAGTGTTTACCGACAGTAATGGCAAAGAAGTGCCCGACCGACAAGACATCTTCTCCATCTATGCCATCTTCTTCAAGAGCGATGCCGACACCGAGTTTATCGACTCCAACGTGCATTACAACGACTTCCAGCATCCTAACATGGTGGCACTTGCCAACCTCACCGACTGCCGCGTCACCGGTTTGGGCGATGATGCATGGGTCGACTTCAAAATCCCGTTTGTCTACTACGACGGTGTTACCATCGACTATGAAGCATTGGCAAAAGGTCAGTATAAGATAGGCATCGTAATTGCATCGAGTGCCGAAGGCGACTATTTCCGAGGTGCTGTAGGCAGCACTTTGGACGTGAAAAATATCCGAATTATCCACGAAAAAACTGAAGAATAATGAAACGTCAATATATCCTCCTCTTCCTTGTAGCCCTAATTACTGCAAGTGTTACAGCTCAAGAGTCGCGCACTCAAAAAATCATCAACGCAGCCCTCAGAGGCTGGGACATCGAGCTACGATGCGGCTACAATATTGGCGGCACTTCGCCGCTACCTCTACCGGCAGAAATACGTGAAATCAAAAGCTTCAGCCCTTCTACGGGCTTCACTGCCGAAGCCAACTTCACCAAGCGCATCACCGACAGCAAGTTTGGCATCCTTTTTGGTGTGAAAGTCGACAATAAATATATGGACACCGATGCACGCGTGAAAAACTACGGCATGGAAATCATCGACAACGGCGCCAAAGCTGAAGGCAAATGGACCGGAGGCGTAAAGACCAAAGTGAGAAACTCCTATCTCACCGTCCCTATCCAGGGAGTGTATCGCGTGCATCCGCGCACCAACCTCAAGCTCGGCATGTTTTTCTCCTACCTTATGGAAGGCGAATTTTCGGGCTATGTTTATGACGGCTATTTACGCAACATCGACCCCACAGGCGAGAAAGCCACATTCAGCGGCGATGCCATCGCAACCTACGACTTCTCTGAAGACCTCAACAAATTTCAATACGGCTTGCAAATTGGTGCCGATTGGAAAGCGTTCAAGCATCTGAAAGTGTATGGCGACCTCTCTTGGGGGCTTAACAGCGTGTTCCCCTCATCGTTTAAGACTATCACATTTAAAATGTATCCCATCTATTTCAACCTTGGTGTAGGATATATATTTTAAAATAACATACAAACCATATAATATTCTATTATGGACAAAGAATTGAATATTGATTGGGCAAACCTGTCGTTCGGTTATATCCCTACCGACTACAACGTACGTTGCTCCTATAAAAATGGAGAATGGGGCGAAATCGAAACTTCATCCTCTGAGTTGATACCAATGCATATGGCTGCCACTTGCCTCCACTACGGTCAAGAAGCCTTTGAAGGGCTTAAGGCTTTTCGTGGCAAAGACGGCAAAGTGAGGGTGTTTCGCATGGACGAGAATGCCGCACGCATCCAAAAATCTGCCGAGGGCATTATGATGCCACCTCTTCCAAAAGAGAAATTTGAGGAGATGGTGAAAAAGGTGGTACGCCTCAACGAACGCTTCGTACCGCCCTATGGCAGCGGCGCTTCGCTCTACATACGTCCATTGCAAATCGGCATCACTGCACAAGTAGGTGTAAAGCCGGCAAAAGAATACCTCTTCTTGATATTCGTCACTCCCGTAGGTCCGTATTTCAAAGGCGGCTTCAAGACCACTCCCTACGTTATCACCCGCAAATATGACCGTGCAGCACCTCTGGGCACCGGCACATTTAAGGTGGGCGGCAACTATGCGGCATCGCTCCGTGCCAGCCACGAAGCCCACACCGCCGGCTATTCGGCAGAGTTCTACCTCGACGCTCGCGAGAAAAAATATATGGACGAATGTGGTGCCGCCAACTTCTTCGGCATCAAAAACAACACATATATCACTCCATTGTCGTCGTCAATCCTCCCTTCAATCACCAACAAGAGCCTCATGCAACTGGCTGAAGACATGGGAATGACCGTCGAACGCCGTCACATCCCGGAGGAAGAGCTTACTACATTTGAAGAAGCCGGTGCTTGCGGCACCGCTGCCGTAATCAGCCCTATAGAGCGCATCGACGACCCGGAAAACAACCGCTCCTACGTTATCTCGAAAGACGGCAATCCCGGACCGCTTTGCACCAAGCTCTACAACCGCCTTCGCGGCATCCAGCTCGGTGAGGAAGAAGACACTCATCACTGGAACACCATCGTAATCGAATAAGCGATGAATCTCACGGAAGCGAAAGCGCGAGAAGTGTTGCTACGTTTTTATGAGCCCGACAGCGACTTGTTTCGCTTGCTTTGGCTTCACAGCTCGCAGGTGGCACAATTGGCTGTAGACATCGCTCGCCGACAGCCACAAGCTGACTGCGAAAAAGTGGCGCTCTATGCTTTGCTTCACGATGTGGGCATCATCCGATGCCATGCTCCGAAAATCTATTGTCTTGGCGCAGAGCCTTATCTGCGCCATGGCATTATTGGAGAGTCGATGTTGCGAAACATCGACCCTAATCTCGAATCGGCGGCACGAGTGTGCTCTCGACACACCGGCGCCGGACTCACAAAAGACGAAATCATTGCCGGCAATCTTCCGTTGCCCCATATGGACCTTTTACCGGAAACCATAGAGGAAAAAATTATCTGCTATGCCGACAAGTTTTTCTCTAAATCTCGCCCCGACCATATCCTTGACCTCAACACTATACGCACCGATATGCTTCGCCACGGAGAAGCACAGCTCCAACGCTTTGACGCACTTCACAGCCAATTTGGCAAGTAGCAAAAGGATGCATAATCGTAATGTTTTAGTTTTTATCGGAATAAAATGGACTATAATAGAGCTCTTTTTTTTCACCAAAAACGATTGACATACCACTTGAGAATGATTATCTTCGCAATAGCGATTTCAACCATTGCTATTTTTGACTGTAAGTCGAATAGTATAAACATTCATGGTATGAATACACTTATTTCAAGCTCTAAAGAGATTGGAAGGCGTATAATAATTCCCTCAGCAAAAAAATATTCTTTGCGAAACATACCCGATTCAATATCAGTGATTGAAGTTAAGGGTATTCTAATGGTT
>SFVH01000001.1 GCA_004561555.1 bacterium | reverse complement strand
ACGTAACAAAACCCCGATTTTCGGAGCTTCTCGAAGTCTTGGATGCCTATCGGAAAACGCTTTGCCATAATGCCATAGTTTTGCAATTACAAATATAGTGATAAAACAAATAATTATCAAATATTCTTTATGTCTAATATTCATATGTTTATATTAGATAAAGCCAACTATTACAAATTATTGCTCGCTTTTTTTTGTGAATGAAATATTCCCTATATGTACAAAAACAGCAAGCAATAACAAGTTGAGCCGTTAGGCTTCTCTTGTTATTGCCTATGTTATGCAAAAATAATGTGCCTCAATCACAAATTACATTAGATATATGCCGGCTTTATGACATTTCTCCATATGGTCTTCCGGCCAAATACTAGCTTGCACTTCTCCGATGTGTGCTTTTTGTAGCAAGAACATACAAAGGCGGCTTTGTCCGATACCACCACCGATGGAATATGGCAATTTGCCGGCAAGTAAGCTACTGTGAAATTGTAATTTTTCGCGTTCAGTACAATTGCGTTCCACAAGTTGTTGATGTAGCGACTCCTCACTTACACGGATGCCCATTGACGAAAGTTCGAATGGAATGTCAAGCACTTCGTTCCAAAGCATAAGGTCGCCATTGAGACCTTGGTAGCCGTCGCTGTTGGTTGAAATCCAATCGTCGTAGTCGGGTGCGCGTCCGTCATGAGGCTCACCGTTGGAGAGTTTGGCTCCAATTCCCACGATAAATACCGCTTTGAAGCGTTTTGTCACTTCTCTTTCTCGCTCTTTTGCTGAAAGGTTGGGATACATATCAAGTAGTTGTTGCGAATGTATCACCTTAATATCTTCGGGTAATACCGGTGTGATGTGCGGGAATCTCTCGTAAATGAGCCATTCCGTTTCGCGTAGCGCTTCGTAAATTTTCTTTACAGTGGCGATGAGATAGTCGAGGGTGCGGTCGCTTTTGTCAATCGTTTGCTCCCAGTCCCATTGGTCCACATATAGAGAGTGAATATTGTCTAAATCTTCCGAAGTGCGTATAGCATTCATATCGGTGTAAAGACCGAAGCCTCTTGCTATTTTGTAGGCGCCGAGTTTCGCTCGCTTCCACTTGGCAAGCGAGTGCACCACTTCGGCATGTCGATTGTTCATGCATGCGATGTCGAAGCCCACAGCATGCTCCACACCATTAAGGTCATCGTTTAGTCCGGTGCCGGAGAGCACAAATAACGGGGCTGTGACGCGACGTAGGTTTAATTTTTTGGCGAGGCGTTCTTGAAAAGCCTCTTTAATGTATTTGATTGCTATCTCCGTAGTTTCGGGAAGCAGTTTCAGTCGATAATTTTCCGGGATAATTAGTGCCATTATGTTATGCTTTTCTTATAAATGCATGGCAAATGTAGAAAAATTATACTAATAAAGCAAATTTTTCTTACATTTTGCGCAAAATTATGCGTTATTGGTTTCCAAAACGCAACTTGTTGTTGCTATAATGATTCCAATATGCGCTTGAGCACGACGGTGGCAGAAATCTCACGATTGGCTGCTTCGGGAATAACTATAGATTGTGGGCTTTCGATAACATCGTCGCTTACAATCATATTGCGTCTTACCGGTAGACAGTGCATAAAATAAGCATTGTTGGTGAGAGCCATTTTTTCGGTAGTTATGGTCCAGGCACGGTCGGTAGATAGTACTTTGCCGTAGTTGGGGTCGGCATAGGCTGCCCAATTTTTAGCATATACAAAATCGGCTCCTTTCAGTGCTTCATCTTGGTCATAGATAATGGGCACGCCGCGTGTGAATTGGTCGTCAAGTTCATAGCCATGAGGATGTGTAATAACAAAGTCGTAGTCGGCAGCGCGCATCCATTCTGCAAATGAGTTGGGCACGGCTTGTGGTAGAGCTTTCGGGTGGGGGGCCCATGTTAGCACTACCTTCGGACGTTGCTTGGTCTTATACTCTTCGATTGTGATAAGGTCGGCAAAACTCTGCAACGGGTGGCGAGTAGCAGCCTCCATACTAAATACCGGGCGTCCGGAGTATTTAATAAACTGGTTTAGGATTTTTTCAGAGTAGTCATCGGCTTTGCTTTCGAAGCGAGCAAATGAGCGCACACCAATCACGTCGCAGTAGCATCCCATCACCGGGATGGCTTCCAGTAGATGCTCGGGTTTGTCGCCGTCCATAATCACGCCGCGCTCGGTTTCCAACTTCCAAGCTCCTTGATTTACATCGAGCACGATTACGTTCATTCCCAGATTTAAGGCTGCTTTTTGGGTGCTCAGTCGTGTGCGTAGTGAAGAGTTGAAGAATATCATCAGGAGCGTACGGTTTTCGCCCAAATGCTTATATCCAAAACGATTAGCCTTTACTTCGAGAGCTTCTTTAACTGCTTGGCGCATGTCGCCTATGTCGCTTACTGTAGTGAAATTTCTCATTTTTGTGAAAATTTTGTATTAATTTTGGCGTTGAAGTTACAAATTATATGTTAATCTTGCCGATTTTTTGATTTAATAATTCATAAATGCCAAAAAAAGGATGCGCTGTCGTAGGCAACGCATCCCTGAATCATTTATTAAAAATCACTTGTTACTATTACTCTTTTGAGATGCCGTTCATCACAATAATAGCTTGATTGTTGAGTTTCACATTTTTCTTTAGGAATTGATTGAAGTCCTCAAGAGTGAGATTGTTAAGGATGTCAAGCATACCAGTGTAAGAATCCACACCGAGGGTGCGATAGCTAAGCACCGACATCCAGTAGTGATTTTCGCAAAGTTGAGTTTCATAATCTTTGATAGCGGCTTCTTTCACCTTTTGGAAATCGGCGGCATCAGCACCATTTTCTACCACATTTTTCAGCTCTTTAAGGGCTCTATTTATGAGCCGCTCACCGGCTTCCATATTGGTGTCAAATTGGAGTAGGAATGCATATTGGTTTTTGATAAAAGAAAGATAAGCGTAAGTGCCTACGCCATATGTTCCGCCTTCTTCTTCTCGGATAGTGCGAGTATACACAATGTCCATTACTTCCGAAAGCAATTCTGTCATCACCTTGTTTTTGAGTGAGAATTTCATATTTCCCTCCACTTGACAGCGGATAGACATTTTCGGATTTTCCATCGGCAGTTCAAATTTGTTTTCGATTTTGCCATTTATGCCTTTGGGTATAAATTTGGTCTTTTCGCGTGCTCCATTGTCGGGGAGAGAAGCTATATATTTCTCAATGAGCGGACGTATGCTATCCACGTCGAAGCTACCCACAAAAGAGAACACGAAGTCGCCGGCATTGCTCACGCGTTGGCGATAAATATCGAGTGATTTGCCGTAGTCTAATGCTTTTAGTGCTTCAACCGTGGGATTCATCTCCAAACGATTGTGATGAGAAACAGTAGATTTTACAGAATCTCTAAATGCAACGTCAGGGTTGTTTTTCGCCATAGAGATGTGCGAGATATAAGTGCTGCGGCTCGCTTCAAATGCCTTTTCATCGGGACGTACGTCGGTGAAATAGAGATAGTTGAGTTGCAAAAGAGTCTCCAAATCTTTCTTTACGCTCGTGCCGGAGAATTTCTCGCGGTCGTTGGTTAACGAGAAGCTCAAAGATGCTTTTTTGCCAGCCATATATTTTTCAAGATTGCTGCGAGTGTAGCTACCTAATGCACTGCTCTCTACTGCTAAATCCACCATATGTAATTCCGGGCTGTATTGATTTTTATAAGCCCAATATCCGCCAATACTTTCTGCCGACATAAGGATTTCATCGTTTTTGAAATCTGTAGGCTTAAGTTGCACCTTAGCACCATTTGAAAGAGTCATTGTGGTGATGCCTGTGGCTTCGTCTTTTGTTTCAGAGATGATTTTTCCGGCTGTAGGTTCTTCAGCAATCAGCGGTTCATTGTTTACGTTGTCCACATAAGCTTCAACATCTTGAGAAAAAATGCCGGCAAACAGTTGCTCGATATCTTCTTTTGAGGGATAAACAACCCCCTCTTTTTTCGGAGCGTTGAGAATGATGCTTACATTATCGTCGGAGATGGCATTTTTTGCATATTCCGACACCTCTTCTACTGTGATAGTCGGTAGCAAAGCCATTTTTAATTGGCATTCAATTTCTATTCCGGGAATATATCCGCCATCGGTGAAATGGTCAATATACTCTTCGGCATAAGCGAGGTTTTTGTGCTTGTTGCGCTCGTTGTAGAGATTTTCGAGCGAAGTGGAGAGTTCAGCCACGGCACGCGCCAGCTCGGTTGCTGTAAAGCCGTGAAGGTTGATGCGTTGCGCTTCAGTGAGCACGCTTTCAAAAGTTTCATTGAGCATACCGTCTTTTGCTACTCCGATTAAAGTGTAAGCATCTTTGGTTTTGGCAATGAAGAAGTTGTCATCAAAGCTGCCGGCATACATAAACGGAGCCTCAGGAGTTTGTGCAATTTCGCTGAAGCGATTGTTGAGCATAGAGCAAGCAAGGTCGGAGATTAGCTCTTTGCGCACATAGCCGATGGTGCTCCGCTCGTCTGTTGGAGTAGTGGGATGTTGAAAGAAAATATATGCCAAGGCGTTAGACGATTCTGGGTCGGTATGAATAGCATAATCGATGCCTTTATGGTCGGGTACCGGGAAATATTCTCGTTTTGCCGGATTTTCCGGCATTTTTATTGTTGAGAACATATCAATGATTTTTTGTTCCATCTTTTCGGCATCGAAGTCGCCAATCACAATAATGCCTTGTTGGTCGGGACGATACCAGCGGTGATAATAGTCGCGAATCTCTTGTGGCTTGAAATTCATCACCACGTCCATTGTGCCGATAGGCATACGATAGGCATATTTGCTATCATGGAAGATTATTGGCAACACACTTTCGTAAAGTCGCTGAGTGGCATCAGCTCCGGTGCGCCATTCTTCATGGATTACTCCACGTTCGGCATCAATCTCTGCCGGGTCAAGGGTGATGGCACACGCCCAATCATGGAGTACCAACAAGGCTGAGTCGAGCACTTCCACTCTGTCTGTAGGCACGTTTGACAAGCGATATACCGTTTCGTCAAAACCTGTGTAAGCATTGATATCTCCACCAAAGGTCAACCCTATGCTTTGAAAATATTCAAGCATCGATTTGCCGGGATAGTGCTCCAATCCGTTAAATGCCATATGTTCGAGGAAGTGAGCAAGTCCGCGTTGGTTTTCTTCTTCAAGGATTGAACCCACTTTTTGCGCGATGTGAAATTCGGCGCGATTTTTTGGCTCTTCATTGTGACGCACATAGTAGGTTAGCCCATTGGGAAGCACCCCATAGCGCACCTCTTTGTCTATTGGTAATTGCTGATGAAGCACATCGTCTTGCGCTTTGACGGGCATTACCATCATTGTCGCTATAAACAGCGAGAAAAGAATTGTGATTTTTTTCATTATGTAAACGGTTTGATTTGTTATTATGTCGACAAATGTACGGAAATATTACCAATAAGAAAGTTTTTTGTTTCAAATAATCTTAAAGTCAAATATTTCGGTTTGTAGACTTATTTGTAGATATGTTGATTATTGTTGCTTTTCGAGCAAAGCGTAGACAATAGTTTGTCCTACAGCTTTGAGTGTTTCTGTAGAGATGTGGCTCATTTGGTCGTCGACAGTGTGCCATTGCTCGCAAAAACCGGTGTCGGAGTTTTTGCGCTGGTCAATGATATCGATGCATGGAATACCTGCTCTGTTAATCACCACATGGTCGTCGGTCACGGCACCCCCGTGACTATTGATGAAGCGGTTGGAATAGCCGAGTTCAGCAGCAGCTTTCCATATTTTGTCCATCACTGTCGGAGCGTAAGCGCGCGAGTAATACTCTTGTAAAAAAGCGGCATTTTCATCGCCTACCATATCAAGAAGGATGCCATAAGTCGGTCGGCGGTAGTCGGCACGATGCGGATGCGCTGTCCAGTATTGAGCTCCGAGAGCCCACGAATTTTCATTGTTACCTCCGGTCTCCCCCCAATCTTCGGCATCTACAAGAAGGATGTCGATGCCGACATTCGGATTGTCAATGGTGCTTATCACACGCGCTATCTCTATGAGTACCCCCACGCCGCTGGCACCGTCATTAGCTCCCATAACCGGCACGTTGTGGTTGTTAGGGTCGGGGTCGTTGTCTGCCCATGGGCGGCAGTCCCAGTGAGCAATGAGTAGTACTCGCTCGGTTTTTTCCTTGTGAAACTCTCCAATTATGTTTCGAGCATGGAGCACTGTGCCGTCGTAGGCTTTAAGGTCGGCACATTGTTCAGTCACCGAAGCCCCATAACTGCGAAGTTTGTCGGTAAGCCAATTGCCACATTTCTTGTGAGCATCGCTGTTGGGTACACGGCTACCAAATGCACATTGTTGAGCCACAAAACTATATGCAGAGTCGGCATCAAAAATGATTGAGACTTGAGCTACAATGTTTTGATTGTCGCTTTTCTCTGTAGATTTTCCGGCACAACTTGCCGCCATCCACAGTGCAAGCACCATAATTAGAGATTTTGCCGCTTTCATTGTTTTTTGTCGTTATTCTTTTTTTTGTCGGCAGCCACTTGAGCAAGCGAGCGCAAACTCTCGCCCGGTAGCATTTTAATGCTGTCGGCAATCACATCGGTGTTGCCTCTCCATGGCATTGTAGAAGTGTAACGCTTATAATAAACAGCCACAATGCTATCTCCAAGCATCGCCCGGTGTATCCGTTCTCCGATGGTTTTATCGTTGACCGAAAAATGCATTATCAAGTCGGGATTGTCAATGCTTGTGCTGTCAGGTAAGTCGGCAACCATAGTGCATTCATAGCTGTCGAAGATGATACCGTCGGCAAGTTCCATCTTCACAATATATCCTTTGATGATACCTTTTTCGGTAGTTTTGGAGAGGAACAGCATATTGATAATTATTGCCACGATTATCACCAAAGCCGCTATCCCGAGCCACATACGCCAACGGCGACGGCGACGTTGGCTACGACCCTCGATATAGTCTTTGCGAAATGCCTGCTCCTCATTTATAGGTTGAGGCTTTATCGGTTGTGCCTGTTGTTCGCCATCAAGATTTTGTTCTTGAAGGTCATCGTCAAAATAATCATTTAGATTCAATCCCATGGTTTTTCATTTTTTGGTTAGTCTTTTTTGGGCTTACTCGCAAGAATATATATGAAGGAATAAATGCCGAGAGCAATAAGTAAAAGTGTTTGAGTGCCCCACACGAGCATTGCAAAAGCTGAGGCTCGGGGGTCAAATTCGCCCATAGCAAATGAGCCTACTCCATAGAGCGACAATCCGAAGATGATGGCTATGTGCCATGCTCCCAAGCCACCATTGGTGGGGATGCCCATCGATATGCTACTAAGCACGAAGCACACTAAGGCGCACACGATGCCTAAGTCGTGGGTAAACGGGAATGCGAAGAAACACACATAAAGCTGAGTGAAATAACAACCCCAAATCATTAGTGTATAGAAAAGAAACCATCCTTTGCCTTGCATTTTGGTGATGCTGTAGAACCCTTGCCACAGTCCGGAGAGAGCATTGTTTATCTTCTTGATAAACTTATTTTTTTTGCCGTAGCGAAACATCAACACTATCACTATCACGCTTCCTATAAGCACAATCCAAACCATTGGAGAGGTAACGGTGTTGAGCAACGATGCTTGAACTCCGGGAAACTGCGCAAAAAATTGGGCGAAGGCAGGCCAAGCTATCAGCATAGTGAAGAGGGTAAGAAGAAGCACTGTTGCAGTGTCGCTCAGGCGGTCGGCAACCATCGACCCTACCACTTTGGTGAATGGCGCATTTTGGCGACGCGAGATGTAGCCGCAACGCCACACTTCTCCCAATCGCGGAAACACGAGATTGACAGCATAGGTGCCGAAGATTGACACTATTAATGCTCCCAACGGCGCATGGATGTCGAGAGCTCTAAGCTGTAAGCGCCATCTCATTGCGCGGAAAATGTGGCTGAAAGTGGAAATCACGAGCATTACGCCTATCCAAAAGTAGTTAACATCGGTTTTCAAGGCTTGCTTCATTGCTTCAACATCTACGTTTTTGTAGAGAAACCAAAACAGTCCCACTCCGACAGCCATCGGGATGGCAATCTTCATAAATATGCCTAATCCCCTTTTTATTTGTTCTTTTTCCACGCTGGTATAAGGTTTGTTATTATTTACAATGTCCTATTAAGGAATGATAAGTTTTTGTCCGATGCTGATTTTATCGCTCTTTAGTCCGTTAGCTTTTTTGAGTTTCGACAATCCAACGCCATATTTTTCAGCGATTTTCCCAAGAGTCTCTCCCGACTTCACGGTGTGAGTCTTTTTCTTTGGAGTGTCTTTGCTCGACGAATTCTTGCCTGTGCTCTTGTCGGAGTATATGGTAAGTTTTTGTCCGGCATTGATGTTGTTGCCCTTAATGTTGTTCCACTCCTTGATTTCATCAACAGTCACGCCGAAGGAGCGTGCAATCTTGTCGAGGGTGTCGCCACGACGCACGGTGTAGGTCTGCTTATTGTCACTATTTGACGACGACGCGGAAGATGTTGCTTTGCCGCTAACGCTCAATTTGTCGCCCACTCGGATATTGTCGTCTTTGAGGTTATTCCATTCGCGAAGTTGTGAGATAGTCACTCCATATTTTTCAGCAATTTTGCTCAGTGTTTCGCCCGACTTCACTGTGTGGGTCTTAGGCTTGTCATTGTTATTGCCGTTATCTGTTTTTTTCTTCTTTGAGCCGTCGACCGTTAAGCGTTGACCTGCCATAATCCTATCATTTTTGAGGTCATTCCATTCGCGAAGTTGAGCGATAGTCACCCCATATTGTTCAGCGATAGAGGCGAGCGTTTCGCCGCGAGCCACAACGTGAGTTTCAGCTTTTTTCGGTTTATGGTTTTCCGCCACTTCGGGTTTCTCCGCCACTTCGGGTTTCTCTGCCACTTCGGGTTTCTCTGCCACTTCGGGTTTCTCCACCACTTCAGGTGTTGTTACCTCCGGCTCGTTGGAGTCACGGTCTTCGGGAGTGATTTTTTTACGCGTTTCTATACGGATGGTTATGCCTTTTTTCAGAGTGTTGCCTTTTAGGTTGTTCCAACGCTTGATGTCGGCAATGGTTACGCCAAATTTGCGAGCCACTTTCGAATAAGTGTCGCCTTTTTTTGTGGTGTAATACTTCGTGATGATGGTGTATTCGCCGTTTTCGCTTGTCACAGAAGAACCATTAGAAGGTTCTACTACAGTGGGATGTATATATTTGTCGGCGTTATAAGCCAAGATGCTGTCTTCGAGCACGATATAGCTATTGATTTGCTGCGAAGGGAGTGTCAGCGAATATTGGCGTAACGTCGATGCCGGGATTTCATCGCGACGATATTGAGGATTGAGCAAGCGTATCTCCTCAATTGGGATGTTGAGCACTGCCGCAATTTGGTCGAAATGCACTCGTTTGGAGATGTGGATGGTGTCGGTCACCAGCGGTTGCACGGCAATAGAGCGGCTTAGGTTGTGTTGCTCATAGAAGTTCATAGCATAGTTGACGGCAATGAAGCTCGGCACATATGCTCGCGTTTCTTTGGGCAAGAAATAAAAGATATCCCAAAACGTTTTTTTCACCGTATCAGAGCCGCCTGCGCGACGTATTGCTTTGTTGACGGTGCCGGGGCCGCAGTTGTAGGCGGCAATGGCAAGATGCCAATCGCCAAAAATCTTGTATAGTTGTTTCAAGTAGGTCGCAGCTGCTTCGGTGGAGCGTATTGGGTCGCGTCGCTCATCGACATAACTGTTGATTTCCAGCCCGATTTGCCTATCGCATGCAGTATAATCCATAAATTGCCATAAACCTACGGCTTGAGCTCGTGAGGTGGCGTTGGGATTGAGAGCAGATTCCACTACCGCAAGGTGCTTCAATTCCAACGGAAGACCTTCGCGGTCAAGAATATTTTCAAAGATAGGATAGTAGTAAAGGCTCAATGCCAACAACTTTTCCACTAATGCACGACGTTTGCCAGTGGTATAGAAGTCGATGGCAGCGCGCACCTCCTTGTTAAAAACCATATCAATGACATTGGGCAGTGACTGTAAGCGTTGGATAATCACTTCATCGTCGGTGGGCACATTGGGCAAGTCGGCACCGCTACGTTCTGCCACGGTGTAGTTTTGCAGATACCAATTACGCTGAAGGTCAAGTAGCTCAGCTTCAACATCGGTGGGTATCACCATTGTGCTGTCGCTGAGAGATTCGGTCACTGATAATATATTTGGTGCTGCCGTTGCCGACATTGCCGCTCCGAGGGTCAAGCAAAATGCCAATATGATTTTTTTCATTGTTCAAGTTTCTTTTTTGTTGCTTAAAAAATGAAAGCACAATTCATTCCAAAGGTAGTGGCACCGTATTGTTGTGGCTCTATTGTCGGGCTTACTCTGAGTGACAAATCGGGAGAAATATCGAAATGCGACAGCGATGCGTCAACGTAGGCGTCCACCATACTCAGCAAGTATAGCCCCACCATACCGATTATGCAAAGGTCGCGATTGCGGCGATAATAGTCTTTTTTCGATTTCAGCGCGCGTTGCAACCAAGCCATATCAATGTCCTCTTCTTTGGTGGTGGATGGGTAGAAATCCATATAACTCTTAGTGCTTGGGTCACTGTCCATAATGTCTCTGTAGGCTTTCGTATAGTCAGAGAGCATTCGGTTGTTCCACGAGGTGGCATATGCCAACCCCACATATCCACCAATCACTATGGGCACTTTCCAGTAGCGTCGGTTGTAGATTTGTCCTAATCCCGGACATAAGGCTGAGAGCCATAATGCACGATTAGGGTCAGGGTTGAATTTTAATTTCGGAGTCATTGCTTTAGGCTCCGTTTCGGTCAATGTCACTATGGTGGAATCTGCCGCCACTTCAATCGGCGCAACAGGTTGTTCAACAACAAGAGAGTCGATGTCGAAAGCCTCGACATCGCTCATTTCAGGTGCTGACACAACCGCGTCAGGCTGATTTTCATCAGCAAATATATGAAAATGCAACGAAAACACCAAGAATAGCGCTACGACTATACCTTTTTTTATATTTTCGCTGAATAAATGCCTATCTTTTGACAAAAATTTCAAATTTTGTTAATTTATATATCTAATTGCCTTTTATGCGGTCAAAGATAGTAATTAATCTCTCAAGTTCCTCTTCATTTTTGAAAGGAAATGTGATTTTTCCTTTTCCTGCCTTGTCGCATGAGAATTGCACTTTGGTGTGGAATGTAGTTGAGAGGTGATTTCTCAATAATTCATATTCTTTTGAGATGCTGTTACCGGGGGCTGAAGATTTTTCTGTCGGGCGGGCTTCTTTTAATGTTTTGGCAAGTTCTTCCACCTGTCTGACTGACAATCCCTTTTTCAGTATTTCGTTGTAAATGTTTAGTTGCATCTTTGGGTCGTCGATGGCCAAAAGAGCGCGAGCATGACCCATATCCACACGGCGGTCGCGGAGTCCTAATTGCACTTCAGCCGGCAACTTCAGCAATCGTAGGAAGTTGGCTATAGTGGCGCGTTTCTTGCCAATGCGTGTGGATAGTTGTTCTTGAGTGAGATTATATTGCTCAATAAGTTTTTTAAATGTCAGAGCCACTTCGATAGCGTTTAAATCTTCACGTTGGATGTTTTCGATGAGAGCCATCTCAGTGATTTCGCTGTCGTTGGCGGTGCGCACATAGGCTGGCACGGCATCGAGTCCGGCAATTTTTGCGGCGCGATAACGTCGCTCGCCGGAAATAATCTGATATTGGTCGTTGCCCACTTTGCGAAGGGTCAAGGGCTGAATAATGCCCAGCTCGCGTATCGATGAAGCGAGTTCTTCAAGAGTTTCTTCGTCGAAGTTGATGCGTGGTTGCTCGGGGTTAGGTGAGATTTGAGAGAGTAAAATCTCGTTGATTGCCGAAGAGCCGCCGGTCTGTATGTCATCCATTGAGATAAGAGAGTCGAGACCTCGTCCCAAGGCGTTGCGTCTTAGTGCTGACATTATGTTGGGGGTTTATTGTTGATTGTTTCGTTTGAGGAGTTCTTTAGCTAACTGGGTGTGGCTTGTGGCGCCGCGACTTGAAGGGTCGTAAAGGATGGCTGGCAAGCCGTGGCTGGGTGCTTCCGACAATCGAGTGTTGCGAGGTATTACCGTGTCAAACACCATGTTTCCGAAATGACCTTTCAGCTCGTCGTAGATTTGATTGGCGAGGCGTAGGCGAGAGTCATACATAGTGAGCAAGAATCCCTCGATTTCGAGTTGTGGGTTGAGTTTTGATTTGATGATGCGTATGGTGTTGAGAAGTTTGCTGATGCCTTCCAGTGCAAAATATTCGGCTTGCACGGGGATGATGACCGAGTTGGCTGCCGTCAAAGCGTTCACTGTTATCAGTCCTAAGGAGGGAGAGCAGTCAATGAGGATAAAGTCGTAGTTGTCGCGTATTTCGTTGAGTAGCGTGCGCAACACTTTTTCGCGATTGCTTTTTTCGATAAGTTCGAGCTCGGCACCTACCAAGTCGATGCGTGAGCCTATAAGTTCGAGATTGTCTACGCAAGTTTTACATTCAGCACCGCGCATAGGGTAGCCGTCGACAAGACATTCGTAGATTGAGGAAGTCATTTTTTTGGGGTCAACGCCAAGTCCGCTTGTGGCGTTTGCCTGTGGGTCGGCATCGATGATAAGCACTCGTTTGCCGAGCATTGCAAGTGATGCTGCAAGGTTGATGGAGGTGGTGGTTTTGCCCACGCCTCCTTTTTGATTGGCTATAGCAATTATTTTTCCCATATTCACTTCGTAGTTTTCTTTGTGCAAAGGAATTACAATTTGTTGCAATGGCAAAGTGTTTTTCTTAAAAACTGTCGAAATTGTTGATAACTCGCTGTTTTTGTTAATAACGCAATAGCCGCCGGGTCATCTCGACTCGGCGGCTACAACTTTAACAAACCTTATTAATGCCTTAACATATGCCACAATTAAGATTAACATTGAGGCTTATAAAGAACCTTTCTTACTACTATTATATTATTTACTTAACACTTATCTTGATGTTTAATAATTTCCCATTGTCGGAAGAAATGCTTGCGATATACAAGCCTCGGGTTAAATTGCCCACGTTAAGATTGCCGTTGGGGGCGATGCCTGATGCCACAATGCGTCCGTTGAGGTCGCACACCTTTATTGCACAGTCAGAGAGATTAGTAACTCTTATCGTTCCGTTGCTATAGTATGCTTTCACATCTTCGACTGCGAGGTTGGCAACACTGCCGTTGTCACCAAACGAGAGGTTGCTGATGCGTATGCCGCTGGGCGAATACGGACCGTCGTCGCGAAGACGGATGCGTTGCTTGCCGGCTTTGAGAGTCATCGGAAATTCCACCTCGGCATATTTGTTTTCATCATTGGTGAGGGAGAAGAGGCGAGGGGCACAAAGGGTGGATAGCACATTCCCATCGTTGTCCACGCTATAAATGCCGATATAGGGGTCGAAGCGTGTAGGCTCGCCCATACCGCCACAGCGCATTTTCAGTGTATAGGAGCCGTCGGTGGGTATGTCAAATTGATAGTCGGCATAAGCACCGGCGTTGAATTTGGTGATTTCTATCGGGCGTTGGCATGCATTGTCGTTGGTGCTCCCGAGCATCAAGCCGTTGCTTGCTATATATTCGGAGGCGGCAACAACTTCGGTGGTGCTGTGATAAATGCTGTCGTCGAAGTCGGTCATATAAACGTATACTTTACCCTGCTCTGAAAGCTCTCGCTCGCCATAACCATTTTTCGGCACTATCAGTCCGTAGCACGGAGAGGTAGTGGTCGACCCTTTGGCTTTAAACCAAGCATACTTAAACACTTTGTCGCTCTTTTCGAGATATTCAAGTTGCTGTATCATTGAGGAAATCTGCGATTCAGGAGTGACGGTACCCGCCCAGTTGCAAAATTCGGTCACCCATATCTGTTTGCCATAGAGCGAGTAGAATTTGTCAATCATATCTTTCATTCCTGCAGAGCCACCGGAATAATTGTGGATGGCGATGTAGTCGAAAGCATCGTTGCCTACAAGTTTAACAAAGTTGGCATACCAAGTGTAGGGGTCGTTTTCAGGTCCGTCAGGGGAATAATTGACGGCAGGACCTACAAGTTTTAGCCCTAATTCTTGGGCAAGAGCCTTTACTGCCGGCCATTTTTCGGCTGCCACTTCGGGAGACATATTGGCTTGGTTAACAAAATTAGGCTCGTTAAATCCCAAAAGATATTTTGTTTCGGGGTGTTGTTTGCAATAGTTGCGGATGTTGTCGGCATTGTAGTTGGCGTTCCAACACATAGGAATAAACACCATATTTTCATCGGGAATATTTATGATGTTGTTGTTGGGCACGTTGCCCCAAGAGTAAAACCAGCCTACGCCGGGATAAAGCACGTCAAACTCTTCTTGCAAGGAGAATGCATTTTCACTTACTCCGCGTTTTATGCTCTTGCCGTCGGCATTAATGATTACAGCGATAAAGGCTAATGCAATAAGGATAATTCTTTTAGCTGTCATATTGATATTTATTATTCTGTTATATTAAAAGTTATGGGGGTGCCTGAAGCACTATCACCGGCTATCCATAGATGAAACTCTCCCGGCTCGACAATCTTTTTGAGGTCGAGGGTGTGAAACCCAAGGTCGCAAGCTTTAACGCTAAACTTAACGGTCTTGCTTTCTCCCGGACGGAGAGTGAGCTTTTCAAATCCCTTAAGTTCTTTTACGGGGCGTATCAACGAGCCTACAAGGTCGCGCACATAGAGCTGTGCCACTTCTGCAGCCTCATATTTACCGGTGTTGGTGATGGTGCAAGAAGCGATAATTTCTCCGTCTGTGCCCATATTATCTGCTGAAAGTGTAACAGGTCCGTATTCAAATGTGCTGTAAGACAATCCGTAGCCAAAGGGGAATGCGGCGCCATCGCCTGCGTCGAGATAGTAGCTTGTGCAACCGGTGGATGTCTGCCCGGCTTCAAGGGCAATATCGTCAATCAATACCATATCGCTTGCCGGACGTCCTGTGTTTTTGTGTGAATAGTACAGCGGTGTTTGTCCACTCATGCGAGGCATCGACATCGGGAGTTTGCCGGAGGGCACTGCCTTGCCGAGGAGCATGCGAGCCACAGCTTCGCCTCCCATTGTGCCGGGGTGAAACATAAAGATTGTGGCGTCAGCCATCTCCACTTCATCAACGATTGCCAGCGGGCGACCACTCATCACGATAAGCACTACCGGTTTGCCGGTTGCTTTCAATGCTCGCAACATTTCCGTTTGTGCTCCGGGAAGGGTGGTGTTTACTCGGCAATGGGCTTCGCCCGACAGCACCGCTTCTTCGCCGCCAATCATCACAATCACGTCGGCATCGCGGGCGATGGCAACGGCTTTGTCAATGCCTTCGGCATTTTTGTCGCGGCTATATGTAAGCCCTTCTTCAAATATCACATTTTCTTTGCCTAACACAGCTGTTAGAGCCTCATAGGGAGTGACGCAACGCTCTTTCTCGAGGTCAAAACTCCAAGTGCCGGCTTGGTTGTGCTTGTCGTTGCTCATCGGTCCCACAAGGGCAATCTTTTTTGCGCCTCGTAAAGGCAACAATCCGTTGTTTTTAAGGAGTATGGCGCTTTCCACAGCTGTCTTTGCGGCTGCTTCAAGGCTTTCCGGCGCATAAAACTCATTAGCATGCTTCATATCTACATACGGATTGTCAAACAAGCCGAGTCGGAATTTCAGTCGCAACACGTTGCGCACCATCTCATCTATTACTGTTTCGGCAACTTTGCCGTCGCTTACGAGTTGCTCAAGATGCTGAACGTATGCGTAGCTTTCCATATCAATATCCACTCCGGCAGTTGCTCCCTTCATTGCAGCATCTTTAAGGTCGCTACAAAAGCCGTGGGGTATCATTTGCTGTATTGAACCCCAGTCGCTCACAAGCACCCCATTGTAGCCCCACTCTCCGCGAAGGATGTCGCGGTTGAGGTGTGAGTTGCCCGACGAGGGTACTCCGTTGATGTCGTTGAATGAACACATAAATGTTGCACACCCGGCTTTTGCCGCTGCTTCAAAAGGAGGAAGATACACATCGCGCATCAACACTTCCGGTATCCATGTGGTGTTGTAGTCTTTGCCACTTTCAGAGGCCCCATAGCAAGCGAAATGCTTGGCACAGGCTGCCATGGTGCCCGGTTGAGAGAGGTCGTCGCCTTGATAGCCGTGAATCATTGCGAGCGCCATCTGCTCAGTGAGATAAGGATCTTCGCCCGACGACTCGGCACAACGACCCCAACGGGCGTCACGAGAGATGTCGACCATCGGTGAAAATGTCCATCGGATGCCGGTGGATGCCGCTTCGCGAGCAGCTATGCGTGCCCCCTCTTCTACAAGTGCCGGATTCCAAGTGGCTGCTTGTCCGAGAGGAATGGGGAAGATAGTGCGGAAACCGTGGATTACATCGCGAGCGAATATCAATGGTATATGTAGTCGGCTGTTTTCCACCGCATAATGTTGCAAGCGATTCACAACTTCCGGGTCGGTTTCGTTGAGGATAGAGCCGATGGTTCCACTTTTGATTTGCTTAATCATTCCCTCTGAGGTGCCTTGTCCTGTCTGTTGGTTGAGCTGCCCGATTTTTTCTTGTAGGGTCATTTGAGAGATTATTGCGTCGATGCGTTGCTCCACTGCGGCATTGTCGGCAGCAATGATATATCCGATTGCCAGAGTTAGGAACAGGCAAAAAAGCACCACGCGTTGTGTCATATTTCTTTCGTTCATAATGATTGAATACTTTTACAGATGGTTGTATGTCAAGTTTATTGAATTGGTTTTTTGATATACTTTCACATAATCGACTTTCATCGTTGCTTGATTGCTGCCTTGAAGTGCGGTGATGCCATCCGGGTTTAGGATGTTCGGAAACATGCCACCTACAGCCAGATTAATCAAGATAAAATTTGGCTTGTGGAAATATGAAAATTTATCAGTCGTCGTGTCGATAGATTCATCTAAATAGGGAGTGGGACAATCGTCGACATACATTTTGATAGAGTCTTCGGTCCATTCCACACGCCAAATGTGAAAGTCGCCGTCTTGAAGACTGTATGGGTTGGTGCAGTCTCCCACTGTTTGGCGATGACAATCGTTGGATTCTCCCCAATGGAGTGCCCCATTAAAGAGGTGTTCGGAGGCGTTGTCTTTGATGCCGTTGGAATGTCCCATCTCAAGGATATCCGTTTCGCCGCAGCGCGGCCATCCTATGCTACGGATGTCGCTACCCATCATCCAAAATGCCGGCCATAAGCCGTTAGCAGTCTTGGGTAAGCAAATGCGAGCTTCAACAATGCCATATTTAAACTCCACTTTGCCGAGGGTGTTGATGCGTCCGGAGATAAAATCGCAGTGCTTGTAACGGCTGCGTAGAGCAGAGATTTCGAGGTTGCCCTCACTCACATTCACTGTGGTGTCGTTGTCCACATAGTATTGCAACTCTTGGTTGCCACATCCGGTGCCGTTGATTTCCACATTCCAATTATTGCGATTGAGCATATTGCCTTCAAAATTGTCCTCCCACACCAGTGTATATCCTTCCGGGGGAGTGGCTGATGCAATTATTGATGACGCAATTGCAATAATTATTGATAAAAATCTCATATTGTTTATTCCTATATCAATTATCTAACGGAAATTTTCTTTGTCGCTGTTTTGCCGCTCGAAGTGATAGCTTTCACAACATATATTCCTGCGGGGAGGTCGGCAATGGCAATTTGGGTGCCGTAAGCTTTTGCCACCAATGCACCGCTCATATTGTATATTGTGAAGTCTGCCGACTCATTCGTTTTCACGATGTGGCCGTCAAATGTCAGTTCGGCAACAAGCAATTCTTGTAAGCTACCGCCGGGCTGTTCGTCGCCGGGAGTGAGAGTGGTGAGAGTGTAGGCAGGTGAATTTTTTTGATATACTTTTACATAATTCACTTCCATTGAGGCTTGGTTGCCGTTAGCATCATTGAGAGCAGTAATTGCTGAAGCATTATGGATGCCGGTGAAATCGCCGCCCACTGCCACGTTGAAGAGCAGGAAGTTTTCTTTGTGGAAATAGTAGCCGGGAGCCCATTCGTCGGTAGAAGCGGGAATGGTCATTTCATAGTAGGGGTCTGCTGAGGGATATTTGTCTAAATCCACATACATTGCTATGCGTTCTTCATTCCATATACACGTATAGATGTGAAATTCGCCGTCTTGCAAGCTGTAGGAGTTTGTGATTGCTCGTGCGTAGTTGGGATGATTTTGCCACGATGGTCCCCAGTGGCAGGCACCATTGAAATATCGGTCTTGAGTCCCGGCATTGATGCCGGTAGCATTGCCAAATTCCATAATGTCAATTTCGCCGCAGCGAGGCCACCCCACTTGGTCGAAGTCGTTGCCCATCATCCAGAATGCCGGCCATAGCCCGTTGGCTGTTTTGGGTAGGCGGATGGCTGCTTCGATTTTGCCGTATTTGAATGACACCTTATTTTTGGAGATTATTCTGCCGGAAGTGAATTGCTTGCCGAGATATGACTCGCGCTTAGCAGTAAGGATGAGACATCCGTTGCCTTTGCTATCTTTGCTCACACACACGTTGTCGGTGCGGTCGGTGTAGTATTGTAATTCGTTATTGCCTCCGCCGTTGCCATTCACTTCGATGGTCCAGCGCATAGGGTCCAAATCAGTGCCGTCAAAAAGGTCTTGCCACACGAGGGTGTAGCCGTCATTTTCGCCGGTGCCTATTTGATTTTCGGCAGCAAAAGTTGTCAATCCTCCTGAGAGTAAGATTGTAGTGAGGAGAAGTTTTGATGGTTTCATATTGAGAGTTTGTTTTGATGTTTTATTTTCCGCTTTGCCGCATTGTCAGGTGTCGGCTTCCTGTATGTCTGCCGACGATGGTCGTCGGACTTTTAAGAAATGGCAGGACGGACGTTGTGCCGTCCTGCCGGAGTTAGTGAGTTTGTCGGGAAAATAAATTCCAAAAAAGATTATTTCAAAACCACTTTCTTCACTGCATTGCCTGCTCTCACTACATAAACACCTGATGCCAAGCCTTCGATGCCCATGATTGAGGTCTTTACTTCTTTCACGAGTTGACCGGTTGTGTTGTAAAGGCTGATGCCTTTGGCTTGAGGTGCGCTGATAGTGCGTGAAGTGACAACGATTTCAGTATTGTCGGCGCCAAGAGTGTCTACTGCGCCACCTTCGGGAGAATAGAAGTAAACGGCATCGAGGCAGATGTTAGTGCCTGTAACGCCACCGGCGAGGAAGGCAAGGATGTTGCCACCGAAATCAGCTTGCTTGTAGCTGAATGCCGGCCACAATTTCTTGAGTTGACCAAGAGTGATGTCAACAGCAGCCCAGTCGCCACCGGCATCAAAATTGCCAACCAACGGGAATACAGTGCCGTTGTCGTTAAATGCAGTAGAGCCTACAGAGAATTTTGCAGGTGACCATTTGTTGGCGTCTACTCCATAGTCGTTGCCATCAAGCACGATAAATGCGACAGATGTCGGTGTGTTGGTCGAACGGAAACCAATGTGCAAGTGGGTGTCGTCGCTGATGTGGCTCAATTTTGCCGGAGTGCCAACCATGCAGAAGCCGGCGCCTGACCATCCCGCGGATGCTACATCGAGGGAGGTATAGCCGTCCATTTGCATATCAACACCGGGATAAGAGCCGTCGCCGGCAACGAATGTGCCATCCCATACATAAAGAAACTTTGTAGTGTCATCCATGCGGAGGTCTTGCACTACCTTGCCACTGTTGGTGAGACCATCAATTGATGCTTGGTCTAAAAGGATTGCGTCATACTTTGCACCGTTGGTTCTTGACAACGAAGGGTCAACCACATACTGTGCGTTAGCTACACTGATACCTGCAACTGCCATAGCAGCCAATAGAGTCAATTTTTTCATAATGATTTAATTTTAAAGTTAGGTAAATGTTATTTGTTAGTTGTTTTGTTGCTGATTAATGATTTCAGCGAGAGGCGGGAGCTTCCCGCTGAAATCGGTGAGTCATTTATCAATACCCGTAGTTTTGGTCCATTGGGTTGAGGTTGATTTCTTCTGCCGGGATGGGGAAGAGCTCGTGTTTGCCTTTGATGAACGATGCCATTTCGGCGCGAGCTGCCGCGCTCTCGGTTTTGCCGTATGAACCATTGTCTTTATCCATCACTTCGTAAGCGATGCCCCAACGACAGAGGTCAAACCAGCGGTGCCCCTCCATTGCAAGTTCCACGCGACGCTCATGGCGGATGGCACGGCGTAGGTCATCTTTGTTGTCGTTATATCCGAGGTAACCGGGGAAGGCAGCCATTCCTACACGAGCACGCACGTCGTTGAGCTGTTGTTTGGCGGTGTTAATGTCTTTGCCGCTTTCAAGAGCCGCTTCGGCATACATCAACTTGACATCCGACAGACGGATAAGACGATAGTTGAGCGGGCTGCGGGTGGCATGCGACAGGGGAATGTAGGCTCCGTTCTCATAAAGGGAGGTCTTGTTGTTGGTGTAGTAGCTTCCCAAGTAGGTGAGGTCGCTGTTCGACTCTATCTCGCTGTCGGTAGGCTTGCTGATAGTGAGGTCGCGACGAGGGTCGCCGGGTTCAAACTCGTCATAAAGGTTTTGTGTCGGGTGGTTGAAGCCCCAGCCTGCATTGCTGCCCAAAGAGGCGGCGCGGCTGCGAGTGAGGATGGTGGTGAAGGTGCCGCGAGTGAAGCCGAAGCCTTCGCCGTAGTCGCTCGTCGGGTCTTCCATATATTGGATTTCAAACACCGATTCCTGTCCGTTTTCGCCGGCAAGGGTGAAATTATCCATATAATTGGCACAAAGAGAATACTCATTGTTTTGATCTTCCATAAACTTCTTGCCCCAAACATATGCGTTATCGTAGTCATGCATATAGAGGTAAGTCTTGAGCAACATTGCTTGAGCGGCTCCTTTTGTGGCGCGACCGAGGTCTTCGGCGGCATATTTGCTCTTGTTACACAACATACTCTCGGCAGCGGTGAAGTCTTCGATGATGTGTCGGTAGATGTCGTCGACCGATGCTCTCGGCTGATGCCAATTGTCCGACGAATCAATGTTTTTGTCTACATAGGGCACTCCACCGAATATTCTCACCAATCTGAAGTAGTAGTACCCGCGCATAAAATGAGCTTCGCCTATCAGACGAGTTTTTAATTCTTCAGAGAGGGTGTCGTCAAGGTCCATTTTTGCCACCTGCTCTATTGCGAGGTTGCAGCGTTGGATGCCTTGATATTGTGCGCGATAGAAGTCAAGCAAGAGGGAATTGTTGGCATTGGTCTTGAAATTCTCAATGTCGTAGGCATCTGCCATATCGGCAATGTTTTGACCTCCCTTCAGGGCATCATCGGAGGCAATGTCGCCGATAAACCATTCGGAGAAATAGGTGCTGTTAAATTCCCATGCCAATGGAGTGTAGGCGGCATTCACCGTTTGTATGGCTGTTTCGCCGGAGGTGAAGAAGTCATCGAGGTTGGTTTTACCCGGAGTTTCATCCTTCAGCCAATCGTTGCAGGAGGTAAGGCCGGCGAGCAGTGCCAACCCGCAAAATGCGTTGAAAATATGTTTTGTTTTCATTGTGTTATGCAAATTTTAGGGTTAGAATGAAATGTTGGCGCCAAGGATAAATGAGCGGGCTTGCGGATAGTTGCCGTAATCGATGCTGCCACCCACTTCCGGGTCGAAGCCTTTATATTTTGTGGCGGTGAGCAAGTTGCTGCCTTGGAGATATATGCGACATGATTGCAATCCCACTTTGTGAAGTGCACTTGTCGGGATGGTGTAGCCTATTTGCATATTTTTCAAGCGGAAATATGAGCCGTTTTCCAAGAAGCGGTCGGAAACGTAGTAGTTTACGGAGTTCTTGGGGTTGGGGAGGCTGCCGTCGTAGTAGGTGTTGCCTTCTTCGTCGGTGTGTGCCATCCATGCTTCCGACATTACAGGGCTAAGGATTGATGTGGAGCCGTTGCCCTCAAGGCGGTGGCGCATTTGATTGTAGATTTTATTGCCTGCCACACCTTGGAAGAAGAGCTGTAGGTCGAAGTTTTTCCAGCTGGCACCTACGTTGAGACCATAGTTGAGCCATGGGATGCTTGAACCTAACTTTGTGCGGTCGTTGTCGTCGATTTTTCCGTCGCCATTGTTGTCTTTATATTTTGCATCGCCGGCATGGAACGGGGTGTCGAGTGCTGTATAGCCGTGGAGATATTCGAGCACCTCCTCATCGGTCTTATATACGCCTTCATATTCATATCCCCAGAAGTAGTAAAGAGGATAGCCTTGGTCTACTACTGTCACATTGTTATATCCGGAATAAATGGGAGAGCCTCCGTTGAGCCCGGTAAGTTCGTTGTCGATAAATGACACGTTACCACCGATAGAATAGCCGAAGTCGCCGAGTTGGTTGCGATGTTCGAGGGTGATTTCAATACCGCGGTTGCGCACGGTGCCCACATTAGCTGTTGAAGAATAGCGGTTGCCCACGTGAGCCGGAGCGGTAACACTCATAAGCATATCTTTAGTGTTGCGTAAGAAGAAATCCACTGAGCCGGTCAGTCGGTTTTTCCACAATCCGAAGTCTACGCCGGCACTCCATTGCTCGGTATTTTCCCAGTGTCCGCCTTGGTTAATCCAAGTGAGCACGGTGGCACCATTGGCAAGTTGTTGGTCTTTGCCAAACACATAATCAACAAATGTAGGTCCGGTGTTAAACATTGTGAGGGTGAAAGCATCGTTGCCGATATTGTCATTGCCCACGCGTCCCCAGCCTGCACGTATCTTGAGCATATCAAGGTTGCTGAAGTCTTTCATAAAGCCTTCTTCGCTGATTTTCCATGCTAATGCTGTGGAGGGGAAGTAGCCCCATGGTTTGTCGGGAAATTTGCTTGAGCCGTCAGCACGGAAGTTGAAGGTGATGAGATAGCGGTTGTTGTAGCTATAGTGCAAACGTCCGAGCATTGACACCCTGCGGTTGCGGCTTACGCCTTCCGACGGGCGAGAGAAGTCGTCGGTCACTTGCGACAGATACCAATTCTTTTCCACAGGATTGAGAATGGTGGAGCCGGAGCCTCCGATGTTGGTCCAATTGTATTCTTCCACAGTCTGACCCACCATTGCAGAGAAGTCGTGCTTGCCTATTGTGCGGGCGTAGGTGAGAATATTGTCTACCGTCCAATTATATGTGCGACCAATATCCGATGAAAGGAAATTCTTGTCGTTTTTGTCGTAGGCTGAATATTCATATTTGTCTTTAAACAACTTGTTGGTAGCAATGTTGTAGTCGAAGCTGAAGGTGGAGCGGAATGTCAAGCCTTCAAGAGGATTGATTTCGGCAAATACGTTGCCCACAAAGCGCTCGTTGCGATTTTTCGGATGACTGTGTTCAACCATGCTGATTGGGTTGGTAACATTCTTGAAGTTGGAGCCGGCAGAAATCTGTCCGCTGAGGTCGTCGCCTTGACGATTGACAGAGCCTTCGGGGTAGCGCACGGGGTCCCACGGTGCCATGGCAAAGGCTGCGGATAGCACTGACGCTCCGGCGCTTTCCGAGTTGTTCATCGCGTTGCGTGCCGTCGAACTCATAAACGATACGTTTTCGCCCACCTTGAGCCAATTATTTACTTCATGTTGGGTGTTGAGTCTCACTGTCAGACGTTGATATTTGGAGCCAATAATTGTACCCTCTTGCGAATACCAGCTTCCTGAGAGTGAGTAGGATGTCTTTTCGCTACCGCCATCGATTGACAGGTGGTAGTTTTGCACCAAAGCATCTTGAAATACTTCGTCTTGCCAGTCGGTGTCAATCAGCGAATAATCCAATCCTTCAGGATTTTTCTCTGCATCATAGACTGTGGGATAATATTTTGAAGTGCCGAGACTGAATGCCGACAACCACTTGTTAAAACCGTATTGGTTGAAAAACTTCTTTTCAGAGGCAGTGCCGTTGATTGCCACTTTTGTTGCCGCAAAGTCTTGGGCGCTCATTACGTCAAGCTTGCGCCAACGCTGCTGCAGTCCTACGTATGCGTCGAGTGACACTCTCGTGCGTTCGCCCTTTTTACCGGTGCGAGTGGTCACGATAATTACACCGTTTGCACCACGAGAGCCGTAGATGGCGGTTGCCGATGCGTCTTTCAAGATTTCGGTGCTTTCAATGTCGTTTGGCGAGAGGAAGGTGATATCATCGACGATGATACCATCTACTACATATATAGGAGAAGCCCCGTTGACTGTGCCCACACCGCGGATGCGCACTTCCGGTGCCGCTCCGGGCTGTCCGCTGTTGCTGTTAATTGTCACACCGGCGGCTTGTCCTTGGAGAGCGTTGGCAAGGCTTGCGGCAGGGGTCTTTGTGAGTTTGTCGGCAGCCACCGTGGTCACCGAGCCGGTAAGGTCACTTTTCTTCATCACGCCATAACCGATAGCAACCACCTCATTAAGTACATGTGATTCGGAGGGAAGCACTACATTGAGTGTTTGTGATTGATCTACTTTCTTTTCAATAGTGGTGTGTCCCACATAAGAAAACTGCAATACGCTGCCTGCCGGAACTGTGAGATTATAATTACCGTCAAAGTCTGTGGCTGTGCCCACTGATGCCTTTCCTTTCACTTGGATGCTTGCCCCGATTAGGGGTTCGCCATCGTCGGAAGAGGTGACAACTCCGGAAATGTTGATGTCTTGCGCATAGGCAATCATTGCCATCAGCAAGATGCAAATTGATAGAGTTACACGTTTCATATTCACGTTGTTGGTATTTAAATTTTTGATGAATAATCGATTTATGTCGGTTTTCTTCGCAAAATTACTATCATAATGAAGTAGAAATCAAATTTTTTACCTCACAAAAAACTCAACAAGAACCATTACTCACCACAACAATGCCTTAACAATTAATATTAAATCCTTGTAAATCAATTGAATATAAAAAATATGTTTTATAACATATTTTTATTTTCACCTCAACTGCAAAAATATTTGCATTTTTGGAAAAAATATTTTTTGCATATGAAATGCCAGGAGAGTTCTTTCGTTATTATTAGACCCTTTTCAAGAAGGATTTTTGTTTTTTTATGCTTTATAAGCACCTTCGTCACACTTATGGCGAGCTATCCTTTGGTGAGAAACTATTCGCGGTCGACCTATTTGGGGGGTACTCAAAACTGGGATGTCACTCAGGATAATTATGGGAGGATGTTGTTTGCCAACAATCACGGACTACTCGTGTTTGACGGCAAACGGTGGACGCTATGCCAATTAGGCAATTACACTACCGTGCGCTCAGTCTTCTTTGAAGAAAACACCGGAAGAATTTATGCCGGAGGCTCAGAGGAATTCGGATATTTTTACAACGACCCTTCACATGGTAATTTTGTGTGGCATAGTCTTGTGGGCACACTTCCGCAGAAAGATCGTCATTTCACTGAGGTATGGAATATCCACCAATCGGGCGAATATATATGGTTTCAGAGCGATTTCAAGATATTGCGTTTCGACGGAAAGAAATCGATAGCCATTCCTTCGCGTCATAAAATCACTACATCTGCTCTAATAGGCAATCGCTTGTTAGTAGCCACTCAAGAAAATGGAGTGAGCATCCTCAACGGCACGTCGTTTACGCCAATACAAGGAAGCAACCTGCTGGTTAATAAGCGGGTATGCTCTTTGTTGCCGTGGCAAAAGGGAAAAGTGTTGATAGTCACTGAGTTTGACGGCGTGTTTGTTTATGACGGTGTGACCACGGAGGCGATGCCCATGGATATCGATTCGTTTCTGAAAGAAAATCAAGTGTTTTGTGCTGCCACCAATGAGCGCGAATTAGTGTTTGGCACCGTAAACAAAGGAGTTGTGGTAAAAGATATTGCTACCGGAGCCAATACGTTTGTGAATATGAACACCGGGATGCAAAACAATACCGTGTTGAGCATCAGCTTCGACAGGATGGACAACATTTGGCTCGGATTGGACAATGGCATCGACTATGTGCTCTACAACTCTCCGATTTCCACGCTCTTCGGCTCCTATGTCTATGGCACGGGATATGCTTCATTGTTGCGCAACAATGACCTCGTTTTGGGCACCAATCAGGGACTATACACTATGCCTTATCCTCTATCATCGAATGCCGAACCCGTCAAGCCTTCATCGCTGATGAAAGGGCAAGTGTGGAGCATCGACACCCTTGCCTCAGATGTGCTCGTGAGCAGCGACCGAGGCTTATATCAGCTTAAAGGTAGTACGTTGCGTAAAATTGAAGGAGTGCCGGGTACATGGGCGGTAATTCCGTTGAAAAAACACCCGGATATGGCACTCGCTTCAACCTACGAAAATTTCTTCCTCCTTCGACGTGTGGGAGGTCAATGGACTATGGCTAATCGTAT
Organism: bacterium; assembly: GCA_004561555.1. Lineage (GTDB taxonomy): Bacteria > Bacteroidota > Bacteroidia > Bacteroidales > Muribaculaceae > Limisoma. The sequence goes on along the minus strand of SFVH01000001.1, from coordinate 47,804 downwards.
TGCCGGTTATGACGAGGTGGGAGGCCATATGTATGAAGATGATTTGGGGAATATTTGGATAAGCCATTGGATGAAAGGTGTGTTTAAATTGCGACCCAGCAAAGATTATTCTAAATTTGAAGAAGTGAAGCTTTACGACCACACCAAGGGCTTCCCTACCGACAGAAATAATACCCTATATAAAATAGACAACGAACTCGCCTTCTCTACCGAAGGAGGTTTTTTCCGCTATAATGCCCATACCGACCGTATGGTTCCTAACGAAAAGCTCAACAGTATTTTCGGAACACACTCCTCTGTAAGACTCTATCAGTCGCCGGATAACGATGTGTGGGGAGTGTCGGGAAAGTATATTTGTGCAGCGTTTTATAACGCTACCGGCACCTACAGCATCGACTCGATTACATATAAGCCTCTACTTGACAAACTGATAGTGGGCTTTGAGCATCTCAACTTCGTTTCGCCTCGCGAACTGCTCATATCCAACGAAGACGGATTTTTCTTTATCAACACCGACCGCGACCATAAGGTGAGTTGGAAAAGCAAGCTTTTTGTGAGCAACATCTATTCCACCGACCCCGATTCGCTCATCTACACTGCCGGTGGACCGCTGAATGATAAGGTAATGGAGTTGCCTTACAGCCTCAACTCTCTCCGCTTTGAGTTTATTTGCCCCGAATATCGAGAAGACGGAGCAGTGCAATACAGCTATTATCTTGAAAACTACGATGCCGGATGGAGTGCCTATTCCACCGCCAACTCCAAAGAATACACCCAGCTATATGAAGGTACTTATACGCTCCACATCCGCTCCTTCAATCGCTACGACGATAGTCGCTCGGAGTATGCTTTCACATTCACTATTTTGCCGCCGTGGTATCGGTCGATTGTGGCATGGATTATTTATATAATTTTGATTATCATAGCAGCATATTTGGTGTTTGTTTTTGTTAGGAAAAAAGCTCGAAAGTCGGCAATATTGGTGGCTAAACGTAAAGAAGAGGAGCTGCGCGAGTTTAAGCGTAAAGCGGAAGAGGAATCGTTGCGACGAGAGAATGAAATTTCTCGGCTGAAGAGCACTCAACTCGAACACGATGTGCGCCACAAATCGCAAGAGCTGTCGAGTGCCACGATGAATGTGATTAGGAAAAACGAAATCCTCATAGACATCTCAAATCAGCTCAACAAAATTCAAGAGAGCGATGACACTCCGCCACTATCACCGGTGACTGTAAGACAGCTCAATAAGATTCAGCGGCTTATCAAGGAGAATATCTCGCACGACGATGATTGGCAGAAGTTCGCTCAAAACTTTGATGTGGTATATGAAAACTACCTCAAGCGACTCGTTGAGAAGTTCCCGCAACTCAATGCCAACGACCAGCGACTTTGTGCCTATCTGAAGATGGGGTTAAGCTCAAAAGAGATAGCGCCGTTGCTCAATATGTCGTATAGAAGTGTGGAAATGACTCGTTACCGTCTGCGCAAGAAGATGAATCTTGAGCGCGAGGTGAATCTTATGGATTTCCTTCAGCACTTATAACTTGTTCACGCAGTCGATTGTGTACTTTTAATCAGCAGAGAGGGTGAATAATTCACGGATTTTGCGTATTTTTGCCCCAGGAAAATAATGCTATGAATAAAGAGTCGTTACATCTCACTCAAGAACAGCGTTTGCAACAACGATTGTCGCCGCAACAGGTGCAGTTTGTGCGTCTGCTGGGGATGAATCGTACGGAGATGGAAGACGAGGTGCGCCATGAAGTGCTTGATAATCCGGCAATCGAAATTGCCGATTCCGATGATAGTTCCGATGGTGAAGTGCCGGCAGAGGAAATGACCACCGACAACAACGTCACTCCCGATAGTGCCGACCCTGAAGATGAGCCCGAAGATGATGTACCGGCTTATCGCTTGAATATCAGCAATAGAAGTGCCGACGATAAAGTGTATGAGCCGATAATCACCAACGAGAGCACACTCATCGACTATCTCTCCGAGCAAATCAGCGAGCATGACCTCTCCGAAAAGCAGCAGACGATAGCTGATTATATCATAGGCAATATTGACGACAACGGCTATCTTACCCGTAGCGTGGAAGCCATATCAGACGATATCGTGTTTCAAATGGGAATTGAGGTAGACGAAGACGAGATACAGTCGGTGTTGCAGATGATACGCGACCTTGACCCTGCCGGCATCGGCGCAAAAGACCTTCGCGACTGCTTGTTGTTGCAGCTCGAACGTCTTCCCGGTAGTGACGACAATCTTTTGGCGTATAAAATCATAGATTGTTATTTCCCGGAATTTTCGAAGAAGCATTATGACCGCATCATTGCGGCTCTGAAAACCGACAAAGAAGGATTTCGTCGTGCGCTTGAGGTAATCTTATCGCTTAATCCCAAGCCGGGAAGTCTATATGGCGGTGGCGACAATAGTAAGGCACAACACATTATTCCTGATTTCAGTGTAGAAGTGGATGGTGACAACATCACTCTGACATTGCTCAATAACATCCCCGAATTGCAAATTGAGGAGTCGTTTCAAGCAATGTATGATGATATTAGCGTGAAGCGAGTGCGCAATCGTAGCGAGGAAGAAGCCAATCGGTTCGTGAAAGATAAATATGAGTCGGCGGCAACATTTATAAAGATGCTTAAACAGCGACAAGTCACACTTTTCTCTATTATGCGCGCCATCCTTGAGCGGCAAAAGCAATTCTTCCTCACCGAAGACGAGTCGCTTTTGCGACCGATGGTGCTAAAGGATATTGCCTCGGATACAGGCTACGACCTGTCGGTGGTGTCGCGTGCCACCTCAGGGAAATATGTTATGACACAAGGGGGTATTTATCCGTTGAAATTTTTCTTCAATGAGGGCATCCGACACGAGTCGGGCGAAGATGTGTCGTCGCGTGAAATACAGTCGGCATTGAAGGAAATTATCGAGGGCGAAGATAAGAAAAAGCCCTATTCCGACGAGGTTCTCTGCACGTTGCTCAATAAGCGCGGCTATGAGATTGCGCGTCGCACGATTGCTAAATATCGCGAACGAATGGGATTTCCGGTGGCACGACTACGAAAAGAATTATAACCAAAAAACATAATCATTATGAATCTACCTCAACCGATTATGAATATTGAAGCAAAGGTGATGCGAATAATCCACTATGTATCGGCATTGTTCTCATTTCTATTGTCACCGATGCTTATGCCCACCTATGGTATGATTATTGCATTTGAAATGTCTACCTATCAGATATTGCTCACCACCGACAAACTTACGGTGATTTCGGTGATAGCATTGATGACTTTCGTGGTGCCTACGATTTTGATTTCGCTGATGAAGTATTTCGGCATAATCTCCGATGTTCATCTCAACTTGCGGCGTGAAAGGCTTTATCCTTATGCGATGATTGTGGTGTGCTATTTGGTGAGTGCGCTCTATCTGTTTAATATCAACGCTCCCACATGGATGTGGATGTTTCTCTTCGGAGCCGGCATGGCGGCAATGGTGTCGCTGACAGTCAATTTCTTATGGAAGATTAGTGCCCATATGGCAGGCATTGGCGGCCTAATCGGGCTGCTTTGCAAGATAAACAGTTATGGCGACGGCATCTTCGACCTTATGCCGGTGATATGCTGCTTGATAATCGTGGCAGGCATCCTCGGCTCTTCTCGGTTGGCAATGGAACGCCACACTTTGGGGCAAGTGCTTGCCGGCGTAATTAATGGTTTCCTTTGCGTGTTTCTACTTTAAAAAACAAATATATGACTCCATTAGTAAGCATTATTATGGGGAGCACCTCCGATATGCCGGTGCTCGAAAAAGCTGCAAAATTTCTTGATGATTTCCAAATCCCGTTTGAAATCAACGCCCTATCGGCTCATCGCACTCCGGAAGAAGTGACTGATTTTGCCACTCACGCTAAAGAGCGCGGGGTGAAGGTGGTGATTGCCGCTGCCGGTATGGCTGCCCACTTGCCGGGTGTGATTGCCGCACAGACCACCCTCCCGGTAATAGGGTTGCCTATCAAATCGAGTGCATTGGAGGGTGTCGATGCCCTCTTGGCGATAGTACAAATGCCTCCTGGCATCCCCGTAGCTACCGTGGGTATCAATGCGGGATTGAATGCCGCAATTATGGCGGTTCAGATACTTGCTCTTACTGATGAGGATATTGCCGCTCGTTTTTCACAATACAAGCACGATTTGGCTCAAAAGATTGTTAAAGCCAACGAAGAGTTGTCGCGCATTTCTTATAAATATAAAACTAACTAATATAGCATAATTGCTTTGAGATGAATACTTTCGACTACCAACGTCGCTCCTCATCGAGCATTAAAATCGGCAATGTGCCTTTGGGTGGCAATAACCCTATCAGGGTGCAATCGATGACTTCCACTTCCACCAACGACATTGATGGCAGTGTGGCGCAGTGTCGCCGTATCTTTGACGCCGGTGCCGATTATGTGCGGCTCACGGCTCAAGGGGTGCGCGAGGCTGTAAGTATAGGCGAAATACGTCGGCGATTGCATGCTGAGGGCTACACCAATCCGTTGGTAGCCGACATTCATTTCAATCCCAAAGCTGCTTTGGAAGCAGCAAGGCAGACCGACAAGGTGCGCATCAATCCCGGCAATTTTGTGGATGCTGCACGCACATTTCGAAAATTGGAATACACCGATGAGGAATATGCTGCCGAAATAGAAAAAATCAGGGAAGCGGTGGTGCCCTTTCTCGACATTTGCCGACAACATGCTACGGCAGTGCGTTTAGGAGTGAATCATGGCTCGTTGAGCGACCGCATTATGAGTCGCTATGGCGACACCCCGGAAGGAATGGTGGAGTCGGCAATGGAGTTTCTTCGCATTTTTCGCGAAGTGGATTTCAACGATGTGGCAATCTCTATCAAAGCCTCCAACACTGTCATCATGGTAGAAACAGTGCGTCGCTTGGTGAAGGCGATGGAAGCCGAGGGTATGAATTATCCGCTCCATCTTGGTGTCACTGAAGCCGGCGACGGCGAAGACGGGCGTATCAAGTCGGCTGTGGGCATTGGCACTCTCCTCGCTGAGGGCATTGGCGATACCATTAGAGTGTCGCTCAGCGAAGAGCCGGAGGCTGAAATCCCGGTGGCATGCAAGTTGGTGGATTATATTACCTCTCGTGAAGGACATCCCCATATCAGCGGAACGTTCAGCAAAGGCTACAACTATCTAATGCCCGAGAGGCGTGCTACCGACGAAATTTGTGGCATAGGTGGGGAAAATGTGCCGGTGGTGGTGACAGCACTTGACGCTTCACGCATTTCAAAAGCCGAGCAACAACCGGATTTTTTTCTTGACAACGCCATCTGGGTGAAGGCTGATGCTTCGGAGAGCCCCGAAAGTGTAATCGGCAGGCTTACAGCATCTAAGGTGCTGCTCCTGACAAGCCGACATATCAATCCCACCGGAGAAATTCAAGCATTTATCCATAAACTTACCGATTTAGGTTGTCGTGTGCCTATTGTGGCTCATATGTCGTATGTCGATAGCGATGAAGAAGATGTGCAAGTGAAAGCGGGAGCCGACTTCGGGACGCTTCTGATGGCTCGACTCATCGACGGCATACTTCTTGAAGCTCCCAATCTGAAAAGTCCGGAGAATGCTGTGCGCTATTCATTCGGTATTTTACAAGCCGTGCGCCAACGCATCACCAAGACGGAGTATATATCATGCCCGAGTTGCGGACGTACTCTTTATGACCTCCAACAAGCAGTGGCTCAAATCAAGGCGGCAACGTCTCACCTTAAAGGCTTGAAAATAGGCATTATGGGATGTATCGTGAATGGTCCCGGGGAGATGGCTGATGCCGACTACGGATATGTAGGGGCGGCAGTAGGGAAGGTGAGCTTATATAAAGGAAAGGTTTGTGTGGAGCGCAACATTCCGCAAGAAGAAGCACTGCCACGACTCATTGCTCTTATCAAGCAAGGTGGCGATTGGGTCGACCCTGAATAGCTATTTCAAGGATAGCAGTTTGTGTCCGGCTTCGCAATAAAGGCATTTGCGAGGCACACAGTAGGCATTGTTAAGTTGGATTACTGCTTGCGAGGTGAGGGCGTTATCGATGCGCATACCGGCATTGCGAAATTTCTCTACAAGATGGTTAGATTCCGGCTTGAGCACCTCCAGTAAGGCTACAGCTCTTTCCGCCCAATCATAACAATCCAATTGTTGAGCATAAGTGTAATAGAGAGGTACTACGGTGTTGATAAGCACCACATCGATGCTACTGCGGCTTATGGCGGCAGTTTGTTCAGTCGAAGTATGGTCGAAAGTGTAGTGGTTGCTCCAATAACCTGACAGTTTAACGGTAAAGAGTGCTCTCAACTTGTCTTCATCACCTTTAGCCTCAAGAATTTGTGACATCAGACGGAATCCCCCATAGACATAATGTGCCAGCAAGGCGATGCGTCGCCACGGGAAGTTTTGCGGACGCATACGAAAGGCTTTCCATACCAATCCTTCCGGGCGTTTCAGTGAAAACTTATTGTTCAGAAAGTCATATTCGCGACATAGTTGCGAGCGATAAGGGTCGGCATCGATGCCTTTGCGATTGTCGAGCAAGCCTGCTTGTCCGAAGAAGAGAGCCTCAAGTTGTGTGAGCGAGTCGGCGTGCTTGTGTAGAAGGTTGAGTGGCAGACTTTTTGCGAGTCGTTCGAAAGGGTCGCTGTTAGTGCCGAAACCGATTGTGCGTGCCAAGGTGACATAGCACACATCCTCCCAGCTACCGTGATAGCGAGCCAGCAAGTCGGTCACTCGCTTGGATTTTTCAGCAAGACGCTCAAAGGCAAGCGCTTGAATCCATTCAGCCATTTCGAGCGATGTCAGCGATTTAATCACATTGCGGCAAGGCAATTCCACTTTGGCATTTACCAGCGACGAATATTTATCAATCATTTGCGCCGAACACGGCATCACCAGCTGAGGGATGGGTTCGCCATTGGTGCGGCACACTTGAGCATCATCTTTATTCACTACATGGAGCACCACAGAGTCGTATGCCTCGTCTTCGTTATGTCCGTGGCGTCGCCAGTCGGAGGCACGATTGTGGATTTCCACATTGCCCACCCACAGGCATCCGTCAATTTCAATCTTTGCATTGAAAAAATCCGGACCGGCATCGGTGTTGCGCACCCCCGGGTCGATGATGCGAATACGCAGACCGGTGTTTGTGACCATCTTCTCTTGCAGCCACAAACGGTGTTCCCACACATATTGCATCAACATCTCCATATTTCGCTATTAATAATCGCTGAAGAAATTAGGTTTAATCACCAGTCCTACACGCATGCGAGAATGAAATCTGTTGTAGTCCAAAAGATTCTCGCCATATCCGTTGTAATATTGTAAAAACAAGAATTGATTATCCTTCTTAAACAATCGATAATTGATTTCCCAAATGGAGTTGTAGCTCAAACGCCAACCGCGACGTTTCACCAACGTCAAGGCAAATCCAAAGCGCTTGTTTGGCGAGGTATATGCCATACCGGTCTGGTAAATGCCACAATAATCAAGGATGTCTTTATTGTTCATCCCATCAATGATGGGTATCCATATTTTGCCGTGTATCATAAAGTTAGGGTCGATAAAGATGTTGGTGGCGAGCGAAATCTTGTTCCAACTTCGCGAGTTGATGCCGTCACGTCCGTTTGACTCATGCTCCACGAGAAGTGTCGCCTTTCCGATATATCGATTTTTTACAAATAGATGTTTCGCCAATCCGATGCCCGGATTGAAATTTAAATCGTGCATAGGCATCGACTCCTCAAATACGTTCCACATACATTTCTGAGAGTAAAACAGAAACAAGTAGGTGTTGAAGGGAAGAGTACTCTTGGTGAGCCGTTGGGCAATGCTCACTTGAAACTTTACGTCTGAGTTAGTGTTTGTAGGACGTTGCCCGATGGCAGTGCCGGCAGTGAAATAATTGTCCTTATACAATGTGAAATACGGACCATTGTCAAGCTCGCGACGCAAGCTGTCGGCATCAATATGTTCGGTGTTGATGTCTACAATCTGAGCTGTTGAGCCGATTACGGCTGTAATCCAAAATAATAAAAGCAATAATACTCTCTTCATCGTGCTGCAAAATTACTGAAATTTCGCTCAAAACCGTAGCTGAGTAAAAAAAATATTAAGTCTCCTTTGTATGATTTATTGGTTATAAGGTAATATTTGTGCCGAAAAAACGGATAATGAAAAAATGCTATCTTATTTAAGGAAATTTTTCAGTTATCTAAAGTCATAATTGCGAAAAAATAATTACATTTGCAACGGAAAAAATTTAGGCACTTATCCTTTGACAAATAGGATTTTGGCAAGGTTTTTGCAGTGATAATTTTAACCGATAATTTTTTAACCCTAAATATTAAATAAAATGATTAAAGTAGGTATTAACGGATTTGGCCGTATCGGACGTTTCGTGTTCCGTGCCGCTCAAAACAGAAATGACATTCAAATCGTAGGTATCAACGACCTTTGCCCGGTAGACTATTTGGCATATATGCTCAAATATGACACTATGCACGGTGCTTTCGAAGGCACTATCGAAGCTGACGTTGAAAACAGCAAGCTCATCGTTAACGGCAAAGAAATTCGCGTCACTGCAGAACGCAACCCGGCTGATTTGAAGTGGAACGAAGTGGGTGCAGAATATGTAGTAGAATCTACAGGTCTTTTCTTGACTAAGGAAAAAGCTCAAGCTCACATCGAAGCTGGTGCTAAATATGTAGTTATGTCTGCTCCTTCTAAGGACGATACCCCTATGTTTGTTTGCGGTGTAAACTTCGACAAATATGTTAAGGGTACTCAATTCGTTTCTAACGCTTCTTGTACTACCAACTGCTTGGCTCCTATCGCTAAGGTGCTCAACGACAAATTTGGTATCACCGATGGTCTTATGACTACCGTTCACTCTACCACTGCTACTCAAAAGACTGTTGACGGTCCTTCAATGAAAGACTGGCGTGGTGGTCGTGCCGCTTCCGGCAACATCATCCCTTCTTCTACCGGTGCTGCTAAGGCTGTAGGTAAAGTTATTCCTGAACTCAACGGCAAATTGACCGGTATGTCAATGCGTGTTCCTACTTTGGACGTTTCTGTAGTTGACCTTACCGTTAACTTGGCTAAGCCTGCTACTTATGCTGAAATCTGCGCTGCTATGAAGGAAGCTTCTGAAGGCGAATTGAAGGGTGTGCTCGGCTACACTGAAGATGCAGTTGTTTCTTCCGACTTCCTCGGCGACACTCGCACTTCTATCTTCGACGCTAAAGCAGGTATCGCTTTGACCGATACTTTCGTTAAGGTTGTATCTTGGTATGACAACGAAATCGGTTACTCTAATAAGGTGCTTGAGCTCATCGCTCACATGGCTAAGGTTAACGCTTAATCGTTAAGTCTATAACACCAAACTAAAAAAGGCTGCTATGAAGGCAGCCTTTTTTGTTTGATAATCTCCGACCGATATTTCGGGGTTTTGGATTTTCGTTTAAAGGTATTTATCGCCGAAATTGGCTTTTACTTCGTTGACATATTGCTTGATTTTCTGTTCTTCCGATAATGGACAGATAAGCAGGATGTCGTCGTTATCAGCCACGATAAAATTGTCTAATCCCGAAGCCACGATGAGCTTCTCTTTTTTTGCGGCAAAAATGTTGCCTCGGCAATTGTTTATCACCGTGCGGCAATTATGCATCACATTGCGATGTTCAGCTTTCGGCGATTTCTCATAGTATGCTCCCCAGGAGCCGAGGTCGCTCCAGCCTATGTCGGCACTTTGTACAAACACGTTGGCGCTTTTCTCCATAATTGCATAGTCAATAGAGATGTTGGGGCACGCCGAAAATTCCGTATTTATAAATTGTGTTTCTTTGTCGGTGCCAAACACTTCTTTGCCACCATCAAAACGCATTGCAATGTCGGGACAATGGTCGTGAAACGCATTGATTATTGCCTCCGCTCTCCACATAAATATGCCTGAATTCCAAAGAAATTCGCCACTATCCACAAATACCTTTGCCAGCTCGATGTTAGGCTTCTCGGTGAATGTCTTCACTTTTGTGATTGTGTCGTCGACCATGTTTTCTTTGTCGATTTGGATATATCCATAACCGGTCTCGGGACGGTTGGGGCAGATGCCGAGTGTCAGCAACGCATCTTTATGAGCCGCCAAAAAGTCAAAGCCATGCACCACTCTCTTGCGAAACTCCTCTTCTTTGAGAATTAAGTGGTCGCTGGGAGCCACAAGCATCATAGCGTCGGGATTGAGAGCCCGGACATGGTAAGCCGCCCATGCCACACAGGGGGCGGTGTTGCGGCGGTCGGGCTCTAAAAGTATTTGTCCGTCAGCAAGCTCCGGGAGCTGCTCTCTCACCAACGGCGCATATCGTTCGTTGGTAATGGCTATAATGTTGCTTACCGGGATAATGCTTGCTATTCTGTCGAAACTCATTTGCAACAAAGAGCGTCCGGTGCCGAAAAAGTCAATGAATTGTTTAGGTGCAGAAGCCTTGCTGAACGGCCAAAATCGGCTACCCACTCCTCCACACATAATTACGCAATACCTATTTTCCATCATATAATGATTTTGTTGATTTGTTTTGCTAAGTTAAGCATTTATATTTCAACAAACAACTATTTGTGCTGGTTTATTATGGTGAAAATTGCTGATTTTTTATCGATTTAGACCCTTTCTCCCTCACTATTTGTTGGTATTGATGTTGCTTGTGGATTTGAGATGCCGACGCTTAGAGAGAAAGGTCGGAAAAGCGACGGCGACGCCGCAAATTGTAGTCGATGATGATGTTACGGCGAGTGCATGGAAATGTGTCGAAGATGCTCACTGAGGGGCGAACATTGTCGTAGCGATGACGCTGACGGCGAAAGTCGGAATGGGCCTTAAGGATGGCGCGAGCGTTGGCAAAATCGGCTTTTGCCACAAACATAAAGAATGCCAATGTGTCGTAGAGGCGACGCACAAACAACATCTTGCGCCCTTGTCGTGGCGGTAGATTTTTATAAAGTAAAAACAGATTGTTGCGGAAGTTAAGGTAGGTCTTGCGCGGGTTGGATGCCGGCAGGCTACCCCCTCCGAGGTGATACACCACGCTTTGCGGCACCACACGGATGGCATCGCCGTTTTGATGCAACCGCCAGCAAAGGTCGATTTCTTCCATATGTGCAAAAAAATCCTTGTCTAAGCCCCCCACAGCAATATAGTTGGCTGAGCGCACCAATAATGCTGCGCCGGTGGCCCAAAAAATATCAGTGACGTCATCGTATTGCCCTTTGTCTTCTTCTACCGTTTCAAACAGTCGACCGCGACAAAACGGGTAGCCGTGGCTGTCGATAAATCCTCCGGAAGCTCCGGCATATTCAAATCGCGAGCGGTCGCTATCGCTGAGTATTTTTGGTTGGCATGCCACCACGTTGTTATTATTCTCCATATAATCGTAGAGTGGCATCAGCCATCCTTCGGGCACAGCAACATCGCTGTTGAGGAGTAAGGAGTATTTATATCCGAGCATTTTTACGGCACGGTTATAGCCTTCGGCATAGCCGTAGTTGTTGTCGAAATAAATGGTTTTGACCTTTGGAAATTCCTTTTCGAGCACTTCACGCGAGTTGTCACTACTGCCGTTGTCCACCACTATAACATCGGCAATCTCGTTGCTGTTGCCGGCAATCACTGTGGGTAGATAGCGACGTAGAAGTGCTGCTCCGTTCCAATTTAATATGATTACGCCTATGGGTTTCATTTCATAGATTATTTGTGCGGACGACGCCAGCGGTTATGCGACCACAGCCATGCCTCCGGTTGTCGGCGTATCGATGTCTCAAGTAGCGAGCCGTAGCGGTCGGTTACGGCATATTCTTCGGTGAGCGACACATCATCGGTGATATGTATGATTTTTATGCGATAATATCCACGTTTCACCCTTTCCACATCGGCATAAAAAGCAGCAGCATGAAATTTGCGAAGTAGCAGTTCGCTACCAGTGATAAATGGAGTGTCTTGATTTAAGAAGCGTATGCTGTGCAGCCCGTCGTTATGGCTCGGTTTTTGGTCGGATATAAATCCTGTGACAAAAGCTGCTCCTGCTTTTCTCACCGTTATCAGTTCGCGTAGCACGGCATTTTTAGCTATCGAATCGGTGTGAAAGCGACTGCGTAGCGAGAGATAGAAGCGGTCAAACCATTTATTGCGTAGCGGACGATAAATCTGTGAATATTTCACTTTTTCATCAACATAGGCATAGAGCACGATTGACGTAATCCATTCCCAGTTGCAGAAGTGAGAGCAAAACACACCCACGGGGATGCCTTTCTTCACAAGAGCATCAATTTGCTCACATCCTTCAAACACCATACGGCGACGCATTTCTTTGTCGCTGATATGCAAGAGTTTGATGGTTTCGATAAATACGTCGGTAAAGTTTTTATAAAAGCCGCGCACAATTTTGCGTTGCTCCTTTGCTGTCAATTCCGGGAAGGAGGCGGCAATGTTTTGCTCCACCAGTGGTCGACGATATCGCAACACATCGCAAGCCACCCATCGCAACACGTCGCTCACCACATACAACACCCTCAGTGGCAGCAGTGCGATGGCATGAAACAGCCACCCTAACGGAGCATATAGTGCATTTTCAAGTTTTGCGTTCATCTGATGATTTCTCCTTTAATAAGGTCGTCGTGACCGAGCGGTTCAATCAGTCGGACATCAACAATACAGTTCGCCAAATCATTGATTGCCGGCACTGCCATGCGCAGATAATTGTCGGTAAATCCTTTCATCAAACCATCGGCATCCACGGCATGCTCAAGGAGCACTTTCCTTGTGGTGCCAAGATAGCGAGCGGTGAATGAGGCAAGTTTTTTGTCGCTCAAAGCCATCATGCGGCGAGTGCGTGAGTGCTTGGTGCTTGCCGGCACTACGTATGGTATTTTCAGAGCCATTGTGTCGGGGCGCTCGGAGTAGGAAAACACGTGTAGGCGAGTGATGTCGAGCGACTCTACAAAAGCTCTCGAATCTTCAAAAATCTCCGGTGTTTCACCCCTCATACCGGTGATAAGGTCCACTCCGATGAAGGCATCGGGCATCCGACGTTTTATTTCGTTCACTTTATCGGCAAAAAGCCGGCGATTGTAGTGGCGACGCATCAATTTGAGCATTTCGTCGCTGCCGGATTGTAGCGGAATGTGGAAGTGAGGCATAAACTTTTGAGAATGAGCCACAAAATCAATCACTTCTTCTGTGAGCAAATCAGGCTCTAACGAAGAAATGCGGTAGCGTTCGATGCCCTCCACCTTATCGAGCTGTCGGAGCAACTCAATGAAATGCTCGCCGGTGTCGTTGCCGAAGTCGCCGATGTTTACACCGGTGATTACAATCTCTTTTCCGCCGTGACGAGCAGCCTCTGCCGCTTGTTCCACGAGCGAGCCAATCTTGCCGCTGCGTGAGCGTCCGCGTGCACGAGGGATGGTACAGTAGCTACAATAGTAGTTGCAGCCGTCTTGCACTTTCAGAAAATACCGGGTACGGTCGCCGCGTGAACAGGAGGGGATGAAGCGTCGCAAGTCTTTTAGAGGAGTGATTTCCACCTGCTTCTCTTGATTGTTATACCAATTCTCAATAAAATCGGCTATTTCCGCTTTTTGGTCGTTGCCTGCTACAATGTCGACACCTTCAATATCGGCAACTTCCCGGCTGTTAAGTTGGGCATAACAACCTGTCACCACTATCACGGCTTTTGGGTAGCGGCGTGCCAATTTGCGTATTTCTTGTCGGCATTTTTTGTTTGCCGCTTCGGTCACCGTACACGTGTTAATCACGCAGATGTCGGGTGTTTCATCTTTGCCACAGGGCTGCACTCCTCGCTCCGCCAGCAGTTGCCCGATGGTGGATGATTCCGCGAAGTTGAGTTTGCAACCGAGGGTGTGAAACAACACCTTCTTGTTGCCAAATGTATTTTCGTCAATCATTATGGCCACAAATTTACAATAATTCCGTGAAATTATTATTACATTTGCGGAAACGAAAAAACAATATGGCAAATTTTGACCCTAAAACTACAGTCGAACGACTGATTCTCAAATATCCGTCTTTATCGAAGCTTTTTGCTGAAGAGGCTCAGATTATTGATTCTTCTCTTTCCGTTGAGGAGTTTTGTTTTGCCAATGGCATTGATGTGGTAGGATTTTTCAAAAAAATTGATGAGGCAATCGCTGTTATCGAGGATGCTCGCCGTGCAGAGCTTCAAGAGGAGGAGAAGCATAACGCTTCCGAGCTAAAATCGATAGAGAGTAACTCCGGCACACAGCAATCTCAGGAGCAAACACCCTCGAGACAGCGACACAATCCGTGGGTTGCCACCGGGTTGTGTGTTGTGGCAATTTATTATTTGATGGTGGTGTTAGACTATTCGCTTCATTCCGGGTCGGCAGATGACAGCATTGTCTTTGTGCCTGTTGTGGGCGGTTTTCCGCATATAGGCTTGCTGTTGATGCTTCTTAACGCTATGTCGGCAGTGGGTTGCTTGTTGCTGCTGTTTTGGCGCAATGTAGGAATTTTGGCTCTATTTCTTGGCTCTATGCTCAATGATATTTTAGTCACCGCATTGACCGATAATTTCCCTATATCCACTATCATTGCTTTGGTGGTTTTGGCTGGAGTCACGCGACTTAAAGTAGGCAACAAGTCCTATCGACATTATCTGCATTAAATTATTAATATAGAAAAAAAGAGTAGGAGGAACGGCTTCACAGCCTTTGTGGCATATTCCAAAGCTTTGCGGTCGCGCTTGATGCCCATCGCTGTAACCACACTTCGTTAAGCGAGGAATTTGTGTCGTTGAGCGAAATCTTCTGGTCGGCGTAAGCAGCCGTAGTCATTCCGGCGGCTGCCAAGAGTAATAAGACAATCTTTCTCTGATAGTTTTATTGCAAAAAATCGCTATTATTGAAATTAGATGTCAAATAATTGCTTTCATTATTTGTGTTTTTGAGGATTTGTGCATATAAAAGTGAGCGTAAAGCTATGGTTAAAAATAGTATTAATTTATTTGCAATTTATAATTTTTTATTTGTAAATGTTTTGTGTTGGAATTATATGTAATTTTGTGAATTATTCTTTACCACAGGTTGCAAATGAGATTTACTTTCAGCATAATTAAGGTGTCGATGCTAATTGCAGTCACTCTAAGTGCTGCGGGCTGCTCGTTTATGCCTAAAGCCGGCGACTTGGCATTTGTCATTGCCGGCGACAGCGATATGTCGGTGGCGATTGTCGATGCCACGATGGCGCCCGACTCTTTGCAATTTGACCATGTGGCAATATTTGCCGGTAATCGTCGGAACCCATATGTGATTGAAGCATCGCCTGAGGGCGGGGTGAAAATCACTCCGTGGCATACATTTCTTCGCAATGCTCCTAAAGTGGCAGGCAAGCCCGGAGTCGTTGTTAAGCGTTTGGCGGCTGATTGCAATATCTCGACAGTAATCTCTCTCGCAGAGGCTCGCATAGGAGAGCCTTACGATTGGGCTTATCTACCTGATAATGGAATGACTTATTGTTCGGAGCTTGTTTCCGATACCTTCTTTTCTTCTGATGGCAATAGGATTTTTGAGCCGCAACCTATGAATTTTCTTGCACCTGACGGCACTATGCCTCAGTTTTGGAGCGACCTTTTTGCGCGCTTAGGCACTGCAGTGCCCCAGGGGGTGCCCGGCACCAATCCCAACAATCTCTCTCGGCATCCTTCACTTTTCACCAC
Organism: bacterium; assembly: GCA_004561555.1. Classification (GTDB taxonomy): domain Bacteria; phylum Bacteroidota; class Bacteroidia; order Bacteroidales; family Muribaculaceae; genus Limisoma. The sequence continues at coordinate 31,985 of SFVH01000001.1, read as the reverse complement.
ACACATCTATTTCCGATAAAACAAGAAGCAATAAGGTTCGTGTAAAAAACCTGTGAGTTCGTACAGAATGCCGAATTTTCTTTGGTAAGCGCTTTTTTTGCATATACCTTTGTGGTGTGCCAAGGATTTTTCAGCACATCATTATCGTTTAATAACCAAATAAAAAAATAATAACTATGAACCACGAAACTGAAATTATCAACGACTATTCTTCTGACACTCAAGCCACATCAAAAAGGGGTAATGCCACTGTGAAGGCCGTAGTGATAAGCGGTGTTTCCGCTCTTGCCATTGGTGGCGTTGTGGGAGCATTGACGCTTGCAGATGTGATAAAGTGGCATAGTAAGTCGGAGCCTTCAATGAAAAACAAAGAAGATGGCGAAGATGTAGCTCCTCGTGAAGAGAAAGTAGAGGTCGCTGAAGTTGACGAAGTCGTGGCTGAAGGGCCTATAGTGGAAGTGTCGGCGACTGATTGTTATGCCACTATCATTGGTGATGTTGCCGTTGCAACGAAGGTGAACGATGATATGTCGTTTGCCGATGCTTTTGCTGCAGCCCGTACGGAAGTGGGAACAGGAGGCGCTTTCGTGTGGCATGGTGATGTATACAGCACCTACACGGTTGAGGAATGGAATACGCTGTCGGTAGCCGACCGCTCTCTCTACACTTCCAATTTCTCATGGCATAATCCGCAAAATGCAAATAGTGCGGATGTCGCTCAGACTGTCACTGATATTGAAATTGTGGATTATGTGGATTGGTTGGGTGTAGAGACGATAGCGTTAGGGGATAATTTGTATGAAGGCATGCATTGCATAGTGAATGGAGAAGATTGTTACCTCTTCGATTTGGATAACGACGGTATTTACGATAATATGCTTGCCGACCTTAATTACGATGGTGTTTTTTCTGTGGAAGAGGTTTTTGATATTTCTTATCTCGGCATCTTGAAGTCGGAGGTGGAAACTCAATTGTCGGAGGTTGTAGAGGTAGAACCTATTGTTTATGACGCACTTGACTGTGTGGATGTTCTGCCGGAGGATATTAATCCGGCAAACGATAATCCGGAAATTCCGGATTATAATATTGATTGTTCGGTAGACGACACCGTCGCCTATGATGCCTTAACAATGTAGATAACTTTTAAAACACACAATAAATATTTCACACTCTCTCTTTTTTAGACCCGGGGGGCGTTTATCAATGGTGATAATGCTCCCCTTTGTGTGTCGCATAATCAATATTATTCATATATTTTCGGCAAAATGCAACGAAACTACGCAAATTATCATTACTTTTGTAGCCGAAAGAAAAATTATTAAGGCTATGCAACACATTTCACAAAGAATTCAGTCGTTGTCGCCATCGGCCACGTTGGCGATGTCGCAAAAGAGTAGCGAATTGAAATCTCAAGGCGTTGACGTGATTAATCTCTCTGTGGGAGAACCCGATTTTAACACACCGGAACATATCAAAGACGCCGCTAAGAAGGCCATCGATGATAATTTCACCTTCTACACTCCTGTGGCAGGATATATGTCGCTTCGCAAGGCTATTGCGGCAAAGATGAAAAACGAAAATGGTTTGGAGTTTGCCCCGGAGCAGATTGTGGTGTCGGGTGGTGCCAAGCAGTCATTGTGTAATGTGATTCTTTCCACTATCAATCCGGGCGATGAGGTGATTATCCCTACTCCGGCATGGGTGAGCTATGTGGAAATGGTGAAACTTGCTGAGGGCATCACTGTGGAAGTGCCTGCAGGTGTAGAGCAGGATTTTAAGATTACTCCTGCTCAATTGGAGGCGGCTATCACTCCGCGCACTCGCATGATGCTTCTTTGCTCCCCTTCTAATCCTACGGGTAGTGTCTACACTCGCGATGAGCTCCGCGCCCTCGCCGATGTACTTGCAAAATATCCCGAAATCCTTGTGCTCAGTGATGAAATTTATGAGCATATCAACTTCACCGGTGCCTTTGCTTCAATCTCTGAGTTTGAGGCAGTGCGCGACCGCACTATCATTGTCAATGGTGTGTCGAAAGCCTACGCAATGACAGGATGGCGTATCGGGTTTGTGGCAGCACCTCTTTGGGTGGCAAAGGCAGTCACAAAGTTGCAAGGTCAATACACCTCAAATCCTTCAAGTATAGCTCAGAAGGCAGCCGAAGCCGCATACCTCGGGTCGCAACAATGCGTCGAAGATATGCGTCAAGCTTTTGAGCGTCGTCGCAACTTGGTGGTGAGTTTGCTGAAGCAAGTGCCGGGACTCCGCATTAATCATCCGCAAGGAGCCTTCTATATTTTCCCGGAAGTGTCGGCTTATTTCGGCAAAAGCCACGATGGCCGTACAATCAACGATGCCAACGACTTGGCTATGTTTCTGCTTGAAGTGGCTCATGTGGCAACGGTCAGCGGTGATGCTTTCTGCGCTCCCGGATATATTCGCTTGAGCTATGCCACAAGCGACGATAACATCCGCGAAGCTGTGCGTCGCATCGCTGATGCATTGGCTCTCTTGAAATAGATATCACGTTATAAAGCTTATGCCGATAAAAATTTAGGGGCTGCTTCGCAAGCAATGCGTTGCAGCCCTTGCTATATGTGACGTGAATAGTATGCATAAAAAGAGAGCGAACCGACTATCGATTCGCTCTCTATGCTTCCTAAAAGAATGGATTTATAAAGAGAATAATGCTCCTAAAATAGTAAAGAACACGATAATCCAAATGAAAGAGATTACCAAGCCGGCGATAGAAAGACCTTTTGGACGTTTGAATACACCAATCAAAGAGAAGATTACTCCGAGAATCCAAAGAATCCAGTTAAGGATGGGTACCCAGCAAAAAATAAGACCAATAAGAGCCAACACGAAACCGGCGGTTCCAATACCATTCTTTTGTGCTACTTGATTTTCCATAATTTGTTATTTAGTGAGTTAATAAATACGTTTTTACAAAGCTATGTTAATTTTTGCATATTTCAAATAAACAATTTACTATTTTGCAAACTTTAACTTTTAAGTCGAAACAATACATTTTGTATGATTGTTTGTTTTGCTATTTACTTACAATAATGTCAGCAAAGCTTAACAATATCAATTATTGCTTTATAGAAACATCATTGCCACTACGTAGAAAGGGTAGATTACCAGCGACATCACCACGCTCAAGCAGTTGTAAACCACTGTGCGCTCTCCCTGCTTGATTGAGCGTTCATATTCGCCTCTACGCCATAGCGAGCGTGTTTTGAACGATGAGCGGAAAGCAATAAAAAAGAAAGGAAAAAGAAGATAGAATAGCGGACTGAGCAACATCTCCACCGACGGCTCCGTGCCAAAAAATAATGCAATGATTATAGCGGTGGTGACAATGGTTGCAATGATGTGAGTGTGCCGACAGCTTTCGGGTGTTGTTTCTTCTTCGGCTTCTTTGGCGACCGGAGAAACTTCATGTTCGACACTTTCCTCGGCTATCGGCAAGTCTTCAGGTAGCTCCGGAAGAGGTGTGGGAGGAAACAGCGTTGACAATTCGTCGATTGTTGACGCATCTTGCCATTGCTCCATGCCGCGACACCACGCCTTGGTGGCAGGCTCGATGCCCATCGTAGCCAGTTGTTCCACGCTATACGGACCCTCCGGCTTATCTCCCTTATTTATTATCCAGTATAAGTTTGACATTGTTAGTGGGGATTATAATGATGCAGCCATACCGATTGTAACCCAGACAGCTACGCTCACGATGCATGTCACGATGCAACAAGTGACAAATAATTTCGCTTTTTTTGCAAAAATCTCAGCTTTCTCATATTTGCCTTTAGACTTGAATGCTTTGCAGAGGATTGACATCGCAAGGGCTGCCATTCCGAATAATTCCGGTTGGAGGAAAGCCAATAGTGTCATTACGTTGACTACGGATATAATTGTAGAGATTACCAAAAACGTAATCGACAGTCCAAACAGAGGATTGATGGAATCTTCATCATAGTATTCGTCGTAGTCGCTGGTCGTGTTTGGTTGAATTTCAATCGGAGTGACAGGTGTAGGTTGCTGATAATATTGAGGAGCAAGGATGTCGTTTAGCTCCGGTAGCTCTTCTGCCGACACCCATTGTGCCAACCCATTGCGCCACACTTTTGTGGTGCGAGTCAATCCAAATTGCTTTAATTCTTCCATTTCATACGGACCTTTGCGCTCTCCGTTGCTAATAAACCAATATTTCATTGTAGTAAAAGATTTGATTTTCTGCGAAGATAGTGATAATTTTCAGATAATTACATTAAATTGTAGCTAAATTGAAAATAATTCTACAATAATGTTTGTATATAGAAAAATGTTCAATATATTTGCAAAAGAGAACTAACATATCGAATAAATATACAACTGTTTTGTAAACTTATGGAAGAATCAAAGAAATTCCTTTTGCAGGAAAAAGATATACCTCAAGCATGGTATAACGTGATGGCAGAGATGCCCAACAAGCCTCGTCCGATGCTCAATCCGGCAACAAAGCAACCATTGACAGCCGAGGACCTTTACCCGCTCTTTTCTGAAGAGGCTTCAAAGCAAGAGATGAACATGAAAGATGCGTGGATTGAGATACCGGAAGAAGTGAGAGAGATGTACAAAATATGGCGTCCCACTCCGTTAGTGCGTGCTCGCGGTTTGGAGAAAGCCCTTGACACTCCCGCCCACATTTATTTTAAGAATGAGAGTGTGAGTCCGGTGGGTAGCCATAAGCTCAATTCGGCGGTGCCACAAGCCTATTACTGCAAGAAGCAAGGTGTGACCAATATCACTACAGAGACAGGTGCCGGACAGTGGGGCGCCGCGTTGTCGCTTGCCGCTAAACATTTTGGCTTGGCGCTGGCTGTATATATGGTAAAGGTGTCGTACCACCAGAAGCCCTATCGCCGTTCGATAATGGAGACTTACGGGGCGGAAGTTATTGCTTCGCCGAGTATGTCAACAAAGGCGGGTCGCAAGATTATCACCGATAATCCCTCCTATCAAGGTTCGCTCGGTACAGCTATCAGTGAGGCTGTAGAGCTTGCAATGTCCACTCCTAACTGCAAATATGCCCTTGGCTCGGTGTTAAACCATGTGGCGCTCCACCAAAGCGTTATCGGCTTGGAAGCTGAGAAGCAAATGGCTATGGCAGGCGAGTATCCCGACATCGTTATCGGTTGTTTCGGAGGTGGTAGCAACTTCAGTGGTATATCATATCCCTTCTTGCGCCATAATTTTACCGGTGAGCGTAATACACGCTTTATTGCTGCCGAACCTGAGTCGTGCCCGAAGCTCACTCGCGGTGTGTTTCAGTATGATTTCGGCGACGAAGCCGGCTACACGCCATTAATCCCGATGCTTACGCTCGGACATAATTTTGCCCCTGCCAACATCCATGCCGGAGGATTGCGCTATCATGGCGCCGGTTCGGTGGTGAGCCAGCTCATTGAGGACAATCTCATTGAAGCTGTGGATATTGCCCAACTTGAAACTTTTGCAGCAGCTACTTTGTTCGCTCAGAGCGAAGGCATCATTCCCGCTCCCGAATCGAGCCATGCCATTGCCGCCGCTATCCGTGAAGCTGAGAAGGCTAAAGAAGCAGGCGAAAGCAAGGTGATACTCTTCAACCTCTCCGGTCACGGATTGATTGATATGACTGCCTACGACCAATATCATGCCGGCGACTTGGTGAATTATCAAGTGTCGGACGAGCAAGTGTTGGCAAACACCAAAGATTTGGAAAAAATTATCTGACAAATATCTAAGTATTACTTCTAAAAACAAAAAGCCGGACGTCTGCGTGAGCAAGCGTCCGGCTGTCATTATATTCACTTAAAACTCAATCATCTATTTCTCGGCTTTACGGATGGTGATGGCATAGCCGCCACCGGGTGCTTCAAAAATCTTGAGGCGCGATTTGGCAGTCACATTTTTCGTTTCAATCACATAGGCTTGCGGATTGTTGCGATAGTGAGCCGTCTTGTCGTCGCGATAGATTGTGGCAACATATTTCTCTCCCTTTTCCAAGAAGTCGAGTGAGATTTCGGAGGTACGAGCTTCCTCACCGTTGGTACCTCCCACAAACCATTCGTTCTTGCCTTTGGTCTTGCGCGCAATAGTGACATATTCCATCGGTTCGGCTTCCAGATAGTGACTTTCATCCCATTCCATAGCTACATCCTTAATAAATTGGAATGCATCCATAAAGCGGGCATAGTTTTCCGGAAGGTCGGCAGCCATCTGTAGTGGGCTATACATGGTCACATACAGCGACAACTGGTTGGCGATGGTGCAGTTTGCCCAGCTGGTATTCGTCTTACTGAAACTATTGATGTTTTGCTCGAAAATGCCGGGCGTATAATCCATCGGTCCGCCAATGAGGCGAGTGAATTGGAGTATACAGGTGTGGCTCGGTCGCGAGCCGCCAAATGCTTGATACTCGGTGCCGCGAGCACTCTCGTTGCCAATAAGGTTAGGCCAGGTGCGACAGATACCGGTGGGACGAGTGGCTTCGTGAGCATTAACCATAATATGATAGTCGGCAGCTTTCTCGATGGCATATTGATAGTGGTTGTTAATCCATTGGCTGTAGTGGTGTTCGCCACGCGGCACGATGTCGCCCACATATCCGCTTTTCACTGCCTTGTAGCCGTTTGCGTTCATAAATGTGTATGCTGCATCCATATGTCGCTCATAGTTGCGTATTGAGGCGGAAGTCTCATGGTGCATAATCATATTGATGCCCTTGCTGTGAGCATAATCGCGGATGCGTGGCAGGTCGAAGTCGGGGTAGGGGGTGACAAAGTCAAATACGTAGTCTTTAGAGTGTCCGAACCAGTCTTCCCATCCTTGGTTCCAACCCTCCACGAGCAGCGCATCAAAGCCGTTTTCGGCGGCAAAATCGATGTAGCGGAGCACATTGTCGGTGTTTGCACTGTGATGGCCGTTGGGACGCGCTTTAGTGTAGTCGGTTTCGCCCAGATGCACGCTCACCAGGTCGTCGGTATACGACCAAGAGCCTTTGCCGGTAATCATTTCCCACCATACGCCCATATACTTGCAGGGCTTAATCCAAGAAGTGTCGGCTATCTTACACGGCTCGTTGAGGTTGAGCGTCATGCGTGAAGCAAGAATGCCTTGCGCTTTGTCGCTCACGATGATGGTGCGCCAAGGTGAAGTGCAAGGGGTCTGCATGTAGCCTTTGTCGCCTTGCGAGTCGGGGGTGAGCCATGAGGTAAACACCATATTTTTATCGTCGAGGTTGAGGTGCATTGTTGCATAGTTGATACAAGCCGCCTCGTGGAGATTTATCCATAATCCCGAGTCGGTCTTCATCAACAATGCCGTTTGCACTCCTGTCGGCGAGAATGACGTTTGTGACAGGTTTGAGGTGATGGAGCCATCCATGTATTTGCGGATGTCGGAGAGACGACAGCGAGTGTATTCATATTCTTGAGTGTCGTAGTCGCCGGGTATCCAATAAGCGGTGTGGTCGCCGGTCATGGCAAACTGTGTGCGCTCTTCTTTGATTACAAAATAAGCCAGTTCGCGTTGCTCGGGCCATTCGTAGCGGAAGCCCACGCCATCGTCAAACACTCTGAAACGCAGAGCCATACGGCGGTTGGAGGTTGTTTGACGTAGGAGCACATATAACTCGTTGTAGTGGTTGCGGATAGAGGTCTCTTCGCCCCACACCGGAGTCCATGTCTCGTCGAATGTAGAAGTCTCGGTTTTTTCGATTTCAAAGCAGTCCCACAGTTCGGTGTGGTCTTTCATCGCTATTCCGAGCATACTCGGCTTGATTACTTCTTCACCATTGTAATTCATTGAGTAGCAAGGCACACCATTGTCTATCAATCGGAAGTCAAGGGCTACATTACCTGAGGGAGAAGTTAAGGTTTCTGCTGTTGTCGTCAGCGATGCCAACGACAACAGAAGGGTTAATATTTTTTTCATCACTAATTACTATTTAGAAAGTTTAATCACTTTACAAGCATGAGGCTCAAGGGTTACTGAGATAGTGGTCACCTCGCCTTCGTCTTGGTGGCGCCATAAGTCGCGAGCTTTCATAGCTTGATTAATGCCTATTTGAGAGAGATTGAGCGAGCGCACTTGCGGAGTGTTTTCGCGATTAAACAAGCCTACGATATAGTCGCCGTTAGACATTTGTCCGTACCAAATCTGTCCTTCGGCATTCCAATAGTCTATGGCAAGTGGCTTGCCCACAAATTTGTCGGTGTTGAGGGCGAGCATCTCTTCGTTTTGGTAGAAACGAAGGCGTTGGTCGATATTTGCAGAATTGTATTGGTCGGCTACGGCAAGCGGACCGCCGGCAAGGAGCTGCAAGGAGATGGCAAACTCACATTCGGCATCGTTAGTCAATGTGGCTAAGCGGGTGAAGTCGCCGTCGAGGATAATCTTGTCTCTGCCGGAGACGCTTGACCAATGCAAAAAGCCGTCAAACATATTATAGCAGGTGGGCCACTTGTCGTTGCTTACATCGCCGCGACGGCGGTAGTAGGTGGCATCCCCATAGATAGAAAACCAGCTGTCGGAAAGACCGTTTACGTGGTCGAAGGTGCCGTTAAAGGTGTCGGCATCCACGCGAAACATATCGCAGTATTGACTCTCATATTCGGCATTGTTGACGCAGTTAGGCATCACGATAGAGGTAAATACGCCGTATTTGTCGGCAGCTTCTTTGATATATTCCAATGCGAGACGATAGTTTTCGCGACCATAACCGCGACCACCGGCATCTCCTTCAGCCATACCGCCACCGGTTTCATAAAGACACATAAAGTCCATACGGATAAAATCTACTCCAAGATTTTTGTAATATTTGAAAAAGCCGTCGATATATTCCTTTGCTCCCTTGTGAGAAGCTACCACCCAGGTGAAGATGTCGCCCGTGGCATTAGGATGATTCACTTGGTCGACTGCCGGGTCGTAAAGCAAGTTGCTGAAGGGTATGTTTGTGCCTTCGATTTTTGTTTCCAACGGACCATGAATCCATAGTGGGTTGTCGTAGACACCAAGTTTTAAGCCATATTGTTTACACAGTGCCACAAGCTCTTTGAGAGTGTATTCGCCGTAGTTGGTCATATAGCCGGAGTCGTCGACATTCATATCGGTGTACATACTCATAAAGCCGTCGGTACAAATCATATTGTAGCCGTAGGGTTTGAGATTTTCAGACACCCATTTAATGTTTTCTTCCCACACTCCTTTGGGCATATTGGTGCTTTGTCCGGAGTGTTCAGCTTCAAAGCAGTATTCATACACTGTCCAATAAAGAGGTGCTTTTTTATTTGATGTGACTTCTTCGGGAATTTCGGGGTCATCTTCCACTTGGCTGATGTCCCAACCGCTTCCCTCTTCTTCGCACGAAGCGAAGAAAGAGGAGAGGCATAATCCTAAAGAAAAAATACCTGTTTGTCGGATTATATTTAGAATATTCATTTTTCGGTTGGTTTAAATAATTAATCGAGTTTTTCAAATTTCACTTTCAAGTCGCATACATTGACAGTCACTCTGTAGTAGCCGGCTTCTGAATCTTTTACTCGCCACTTGTTGTCGGGATTACCATCTTTGCTATACACCATCGTGGTTTCAGAAATTGGAGCGTCGGCATAGGGCGCCATCAAGTAGTTGCCTTCAAAATTTCGCTCATGGAGCGGGAATTTGATTTCGCCTCCGGTGAGATTGCCTTCCCACACGAAGGTACCCTTCGGTTGAGTGAAGTCGTAGGTCATCTTGATTCTGAATGGATCAGCATTCCATCCACCAGGGGTGGCATCGCCCACCATCCATACCGACTTATACGGGATGTCGAGTTCTTCCTTATTGAAGGTTACGGTGCTGTTGTCAAGATTTACGATTACTTCATAGATAGAGGTTTCTTCCACTTTCCATTTTTTGTCTTCCGATTCGTAGCCTGAAGCAACAAATACGAATGGCTTGGTGCCTTCAGCGATGTCGCCGTTGGTTTCTGCCAAGAGGAACGGACCGCCCCACGAGGTGTTAAGCTCAAGCGGGAATTTGATTTCGCCGGCAGTGAGCACGCCTTTCCATTTGAAGGTGCGTGAGTTGCCTTGGCGCTCAAGCTCGGTGCAGAGCATCATATCCCAACCGTTAGGAGTGGCATCGCCAATCATCCATACTCTTTCTCTGATGTCAATAGTCATATTCGTCAAATTGAGAGTAATGTAATAGAATCCGCGATTTGCTACGGTGAATTTTTGTGCATTACCATTGTCGAAATATGCCACATGGCTGTCGTCGGCGCCACGACCATAGGCAAACGTGTCGTTTTCGCGGCTCATCGGGAAGTAGAATTCTCCCGGATTGAGCAAGCCACAGTAACTGTAGAGTTCGCCGGTCACTTCTTCGGTAATTTCGATGGCGCGTGAAAGGTCGTCGCCAGCCGAGGTGGCAGAGCCTGCCAAGAAGAGTTTTTCCGAATAGCTTGTTACGTTGAAGGTAGCGATTGATATTTCCGGCTTCATAAACGTTTCGTCGCTTTGTACATCGGCTATGATTTCAGCCTCAACGTCAACACTCGCTCCGGGAGCCACTCCCCAAGTGCCAAGCATCTCGTTGAGCTGCTTGTGGGTGAATGAGATGGAGTTGGTGCCGGTGACATCAATTTTGTCTATCGATGTTGCAAAACTATTGCCGGCAATATCCATTTTGAAATAGTAGGTCATAGTTTTTGCACCTTCGCGAGGGGTGGCATTGTTCCAAGTGAAAGTCACCGCCACATCTTGCTTCATCCCCGGATTGAGCACTACTGCTTCTGTCGAAGGCGTGAGGTGCATTGAGTCTTCCGGAGCGTCGTAGGAGAAGCGTATGTCGTCTTCGCTACAGCCTGTTGCCAAAAAAGGCAGGCAGAAGAGCATATATTTTAAAATTTTCTTCATAGTCTGTTGAGTTTAGCATTTATTTCCAATACGGGTTTTGCACGAGATTGATGTTTTTGTCGATTTCGTTTTGGTGGATGGGGAACCAGTAGTAAGCCTTCTTATAAACGCGAGTTTGGTAGACGGTGCGCTTATAGAATGAAGTTGCATCCTTGCCGTTGTAATCCATCCCGTAGAAGTCGCCGTTGAGCACGGTTTCAGCTTCTTTCCAACGACGGAGGTCGTCGTAGCGAATGCCTTCGCAGCAGAGTTCCACACGGCGTTCGGCATGAATCAAGCGACGCATCTCTTCTTGGTCGGAGAGGTTGACGTGGATGAAGTTTTCATCGGTAGCTCCGGTGGTGTATTGGCGTACTCCGGCACGTTCGCGAATCTTGTTGAGGTAGGTGAGGATTTGCTGATTGCCCGGCTCACATTCGTTGAGTGCTTCGGCATAGTTGAGGTATGCTTCGCCAAGACGATACACGATGCCCGGACGGTAGGTGAAGTTGCCTTCTTTTGTATTTGATTTCGGCGAAATCTTTTTGCGTATGAGGTAGCCGTTTTGGGGAGCATCGTGAGTGTGGATATTGTCGCGACCCCCGTTGAAGAATTGGAACAATCGCTTTTCTTGAGTGAAATAGCTGTTGTTGAAACTTACCGTGACATAAAATCTCGGCTCGCGGTTGCAATACATATTATATGTGCCGGCATAGGTGATAGCGCCACCGTTTACCTCCTCGTCCCAAATAGAATTGTTGGCGATGGTGTTGCTTTCGGAGAAGCCTTCTTCCACATAACCGCTGTCGGGGTCGTCGATAGGCAGACCGTTGGCGGTGAAAAATGCGTCGACAAGTGATTGCGTTACGCCCCATCCGCCGGAGCCACCGCTATTTGCCGGAGTGCAGTGTTTCTCATATTCGGTGTAGTCGTTTCCTCCGGGACGAGCAAAGAGTATCTCGGTGTTGCCCTCATCGAAACGTGTGAGCATCATGTTTTGCAAACTCATATACGGGTCGACAGAGCCGTCGGCATTTCTTTCTACATAGAGCTTGTAGCCGGCAGCTTCGGCAGCATCGATAAGTTCTTTGCAAGCATCTGCTGCTTTTTTCCAGCGAGTGGCGTCATAAGTTGTTGAGAAGAGGTTTTCGCCTTGTTTGTTGGTAAACTTTGCATAGTCGGGGTTGCCGTTGACCAGCGGGCTGGCAGCAAACAAAAGCATACGAGCGCGTACAGCAAGACACATAATCGATGTGGCGCGTCCATATTTGCGCGATTCGCTGTATTTGGCGGGAAGCACCTTTGCAACTTCTTGAAGCTCTTTGTCCACCCAGTTGATTATCTCATCATAGGGCCGTTGCGGCTCCATCAAATCGTTGAGGTTGAAGTCGGTAGGCACGATATGGTCGGGGTGGAACGGTATCGGTCCGTAGGTGTTGGCGAGCAAATAATAGTAGTAAGCTATCAGAAAGCGACATTCGGCTTTCATATAGGTAACTTCGGAGGGGGTGATGCCTTGGTCGGGGAGGGCATGTACATTCTCAATAAAGATATATGCTTCGCGGATGCGTTGCGGTAGTTCGTTCCAATAGTTACCATCCCATTCCGAGGTGGGTGTCCATTCGCCGAGAATGTAGGGTATTACTTTCCAGTTCCATTGACGCCAGCGTTCTGAAGGCGTTTGGTCGTCGCCGAGAATATCCCAGCCGAGGTAGCGTCCCGTGCCCATATACATATCCGGAATGGCTGAGTAGGCATTGCCGAGCCATCCTTCTACGCGTGTCTTGTCTTCAAACACGAGGTCGAGCGTAAGTTCGGTGTCTTCCTCTTTGTCGAGATAGTCGGCGCAAGAGGAGAGCAACGGAGTGAACATTGCTACCGCAAGTATATATTTGAAAATAGATGCTTTCATAATTTTCATTGTGAATTAAATTGTATTGATTATCAGAATCTTAAATCGACGCCTGCCATTATTGAGCGCATTGACGGGTATTTTAAGCCGTCGCTTGTGGCAAGTTCGGGGTCCCAAAGTTTGAATTTGGAGAAATAGCAGAGGTTGTTGCCGCTGACAAAGAAACGCACGGAGCTTGCTCCCACTTTCTTAATGATGTTGTCGGGGAGGCTATAGCCTATTTCTATTGTTTTCAAGCGCAAGAAGCTCATATCTTTCTTCCACCAAGTCGAGGCACGGTTATTGTGAGGATTGGTGCTCTCGGAGAGGCGTGGCCAGAACACGTCTTGCGACGGGTTTTCTTCAGTCCAGCAGTCGGTGTAGTTGGTGTATACGTTGCCGAGCACACCTTGACCGCTACCCGGAATGAAATACTCGTTGCCGCCGATGATGCGATAAGTGTCGCCGGTGCCTTGGAAGAAGAATGAGAAGTCCCATTTTTTCCAATTCACGTTGCCACCGAAGCCATATACGATGCGGGGGTCGGTGGTGCCGCCGATATATCCTTCGTCTTCTGAGGTGATTTTGCCGTCACCATTCATATCCAAATATTTGATGTCGCCGGGGCGTACGTTAACGCCGAGCTCGGGTTGTGGAAGGTCGGCGCGGAGTTTGCCGTTTTCAAAGTCGGCATCAGTATATAAGCCGTCGGCGGTCAAGCCCCAAAGGGTGTTGATGCTTTGTCCGGTGATGGAGCGATAAGTGCCTTTCACGCTTTCCGGCTCGTCGCGTTCGAGCACTTCGTTTTTAGCATAGGTCACGTTGGCGCGGAAGCTCACAAACCAGTCTTTGTTGATTTGCTTATTGTAGATGAGCGATGCGTCGAAGCCCTTGTTGTCTACTTCGCCGTAGTTTGCATATGGATTGGAGATAAATCCGGCTTGTCCCGGGATAGTGGCACGTTGCATAAAGATGTTTGTGCGGTGCTCTTTAAACACGTCAAATTGGAGTTCCAGTTGGTTCCACAAGCCCAATTCCAAACCGAGGTTGGTTTTGAGTGATGTTTCCCAAGTGAGGTCGCTCACACCAATTTCGCCTTCTTGGATGCCTTGGAAGTAGGTAGAGCCGTCGTAGCCGAAGTTGTAACCGTTGGCGTTGGAATTGATGGTGGTGATATATGCGAAGCGACGTCCGCCGATATCATCATTACCCACCTTACCGATAGAAGCGCGAAATTTGAGTTTGTTTAAGGTGTTGCGAGCATTTTCCATAAACTTTTCTTCGCTGAGCAACCATCCTAAAGCAAACGAGGGGAAGAAACCGAAGCGTTTGCCTTTGGCAAAGTTTTCGGAGCCGTTGTAGCCGAAGTTAAATTCGCCAACATAACGACGGTCATAGGTGTATGACGCACGTCCGGCGATACCTTGTGTGCGTTTGGCTTGGATGTCACCCCAATCGTAGGAGCGTTGGTTGTAAAGGAAGAGGAGGTCGAGGTCGTGGTCTCCGAAGGAGCGAGTGTAGGTGGCATTCCACTCAAAGTAGGTGGAGTTGTTGCCGTAGTTGGCGTTGCTCGAATGGTCAAGAAACTCGCTACCATATTTGAGGATGTAGTTTTGGAGATTGCCCTCATCGTCGCGCGATTTAGCCACACTGTAGTAGTCGGGAGTTTTGCCGCGAGTGACGAAGTTTTCGTTATAGGTGTCGAAGGCAAACACGATTTTTGTCTTTAAGCCTTCGGTAATCATCTTGAGGTTTTGTTCCACGCTGAAGAGCGACTCAAGTTTGCTGCGAGTGCCGCGATAGTAGCCGTTTTGTGTGCTTTCAGCCCACGGGTTACTACGATTGGTGGAGGCAATAGGTATTGTGCCGTTGCTATACACTGCGGGATGTACAAACGGCGGTGTTTCAAATGCCAAGCGGAACACTTCGTCGGTGCCGCTACGCGCTTTGCGAAGGGTTTGCAAGTAGCCGCCTACGTTGAAGCGCACAAGGGTAGTCGGCGTAAGGTCGAGGTCTACATTGGCGCGGAGGTTGAAGCGGTTGAGTTTGCTGGAAGTGTCGTAGCTGAGGTTGTCGTCGTTTGACATAATGCCTTTCTCGCGGTAGTATGAACCGGTGAGTGAGTAGCGAAGGATGTTGCTACCGCCGCTGATGGTGAGGTTTAAGCGAGAAGAGTTGGCATAGTCGTTGGTGATGGCATCAATCCAGTCGACATCAGGATAGAGGTCGCGGTCGTAGCCATAGTAGGTCTTGAGGATTTGGTCCTTGGTAAACATACGTCGTGAAGGGTCTTCACATAGTTTGTTGAGAAGGTCCATATATTCGGCTGCGCCGATAAATTCGGGCAACTTTGTGGGTTGCTGGATGGCTTGCTCGAAGCGTACATTGATTGACGGAGCTGCCACAGCGCCGCGCTTGGTGTTGATAATTATCACACCATTAGCACCACGCACACCATACATGGCTGATGCTGATGCGTCTTTCAATACTGAGAACGATTCGATTTCGGCAGGGTCGATGTCGTTGAGTGAGCGTTCCACACCGTCAACAAGCACCAGCGGTGAGGTATTGCCGCTGAATGAGGCGATACCGCGAATCCAGAAGTTTGAGTTGTCGTAGCCGGGTTCGCCGGAGGGTTGCACGGCTATCACGCCGGCGAGCTGTCCGGCGAGGTTGTTGCTCAATGAGCGCGATGAGCCTACTTGGAGTTTCTTCGGCTCCAATCCTTGGATAGAGCCTACTACCGAGAGGCGTTTTTGGTTACCGTAGCCCACCACTACCACTTCGTCGAGCGTTTCTTTGCTTTCGCTCATGGTGACGTAGAAGCTGATTTCGTTTCCTACCTTGATTTCGCGGGTTTTATATCCTACATAACCGATTTCAAGTACTGCATTTTTGTCGGGTACATCAATATAGAAGTGACCGTCGATGTCGGTAGTCGTACCTTTGGTTGTGCCTTTGATAGTGATTACCGCGCCCGGGAGCGATTCTTTATCGGCGTCCACCACCGTACCGCTGATTTGGATGCCCTTCTGTGCCGCTTCAGCATTTTGGGCTTGAGCCACAAATGTAAGCCCGCCGGAGCCTAACAGCAAGAATGATGCTAATAATAGTTTCTTAAGCATAAGAAAGGGTGATGTTTTGTTTGTTAGTAATTTAGTTAGTTAAATTTTAAGGAAGTTTGTTTTTAGTTTGCTTTTGTCGGTTATTTCCGACAATGCAAAATTCAATATAAAATTCAACTATGTCAATACCCAACAATTTTATATAAGTCAATATAAATAGTATTTCATTGAAAGACAGAAAAGTAACGTATTTTTTATTGCCGATTTATACAAATAAAGCATTGCTCTGAATCGCCATTACATCATCTTCGAAACTTTCGGGAGAGATGGCTTTTTGGCGCATTCGCGACCGATAGGCATAGATGGTTGCCATCGAGCATCGCAAGAAGGTGGAGATGTGCTCGTTGTCGGTGATGCCCAGACGATAGAGGGCAAAAATGCGCAGTGTGGTGTTGAGCCGTCCTTCGTGTTTGATATTTATTTGGTCGTTTTCATGAAACAGCTTATTGAAGTCTTCAACAAAGTTGGGAAACAGCTCAAGGAATGTGCCGTCAAAAGAATTTTGAAACGACTCTATTTCTTTTTCGATAAACGAGCCTTCTTTGAGGTCTTTTATCAGGCTTTTCATGTCGCCGGAGATGGCTTTTTTGTTGAGTCGAGTGCGATAGCGGTCAAGTTTGTCGATATATGCCGAACATTCGGTCATAAATTTCACGATATATGTTTCTTTGATGTTGTTTGACTCAGATAGCGAGCGATTGACTTCGGAGAGGTTGTTGTTGCTGTCCTTCAGCTGTTTATTGAGCGAGGAGAGTCCTTCGTTGGCAAGAGATAGGTCAGCTTTTGCCAATCGCAAGCGTCGGTTTTGGCGTCGTACATAAAGAAACATTACCCCCACCAGAAGTAATAGGACTGAAATGCCGATAAGGGCATATTGGATTTGTTTTTGTTTGCGATTGACCATGTCTTGATAGGCGGTGGTTATCACCGGCAGTGTCTGCGAAGTCTCAATAGTGCGCAGTCGAGCGTTGCTGAAGAGAGCATCGTCGAGAGCTTTGGTGGTGTAGCGATGTGCTCGGGCTATGTCGCCTTCTTTATATAATAATGTTGCGAGCCGGCGAAGTGAGATATATTCTTTTACTGCCGACTTAATGTCGCTGATAGCCGACACGATGAGATATTGCTTTTCCATCTTGGTGTTGCCGATGTGTCGGTAGATGTCGGAGATTGCGTAAGCAAGATATGCACGGAATCTGTCGTCGACGTTTTTGTCATCGTAGGTTTCGAGTAGTAGATTGAGAGCCTCTTGTTGTTGATGTCTTTGCAACAACAAGTCTGCTTTGATGAGTATGGCATCCGGGCGTAGCTGTAGGATGGAGTCTTTGTAGCATAGTGCTCGCGAGTGGTAATAGTCTGCCACGGTGTCGTCAGCCACGAAGTGTTGCATTGCATCATAGAGTGTGTTGTTGACGTAGTAGTAGTTCGCCCTTAATTCTTCGTCGGCATCAATAGTGCTGCGGTTGGTGGCATTCACTATCTCTTGTGCTTCATTATACATGCCGAAATTGATGTATGTGCTTGCCAGTAGAAACTTTGCACGCTGAGTGTTAAGGTCGCTATTCATTTTCCGAGCTATCGAAATAAGTTTGTGGGCATAATGAAGTGCAGAATCCATCCGATAACTGGAATATTGATGGTAGAGAATTTCAGTCTCTTTGTAGCGTTTTTCGTCGTCGATGGCGTTGGCAATAGCAAGCTTGGTGTCGGCTATTTTGCGCTCATGAAGGTGAGAATAGAATGCTTCGTTGTTGAGCACTGAGTCGAGGTCTTCCAGGGTGGGCATTGTCGCTGCCGACATATTTATGAAAAAACATAGACCGCAAAGGGTGAAAATTATAGGGAGACATTTCATATCATTTCGTTTAAATATTCACTATCACAAAAGTAATTATTTGATGTCGGTATTGCAAATATTTTGCGAAGTTAATTTGTATTTTTGGACTATAATATTTGCTTAAATAGCTGAAATTTAATTATATAACATTTATATCTATTTGGATAAAATTTTTTGGTATTGACGAGTTGATTTGCTTGTGATAATTTTGCACTCGGAAATTTGTTTTGAATTGCTTTACAAACCAAAAAAACAGTAACGCTTAAAATTTAAGAAATGATGAAACGGAAATTGCTTCTCTTTGCTACTTTTGTAGCAGCTGTGTTGCCTTCCAATGCTGCTTTCTACCTTTCCGGTACATACAACAACGGTTCTTCATCGAATAATGATCTTAAAGATTGTCTGTTTGTTGATGAAGATGGGGATGGTATCTTTACTTATACGCTCAATCTTGATAACGGATATTTGGAGAAATTCTCTGTGTGGGATTCCGACCAAAGCAAGCGCATTGGTAATGATTGTGGCATTCGTTCGGGTGAAACCATAAAAATCACCGATGGAAAGGATAACATTTATTCAATCGACCCTGAGAAATCTGTGAAACATGCTGATTTCTTCTTTGACAATCGCACTGATGAGAAGAAAATCACTATGGTGGTCTACGACTATCCTATGTATCTCCGTTGTAAGGACAATTGGGGTATGGATGACAATCTGAAAATGACTTATACTCCGCTTTCCGGTAAATACACCATTACTATCCCCAGCCAATTTGCCAAGCAGAATTTGGTAAAGATAGACGGTGATAGCGGCTCGGGCTTTAAGATTTCCGGCGGTTATGGTGGTAGCTGGGATAACTATTTTGGTACCGGTAGCGAATTCAGCCTTTCCACTCCTTACGATAAGAAGGCGGCTTCCGCCATTTACCATGGGGGAGGCAACGGATATGTAAGTTTTCCTGTCTACGACTTAAATGGTGTGACTATCACCTTTGATGCCGTAGAAAAAACTATCAAGGCAGAGGCTACACCGGTGTTCTATCTTCGTGGGATGGACGGCGACTATTCTTGTCGTGACGCCAATCGCTTTAAGCCGTATGAAGGTCAAGAAGGTGTGTTTGTGCTTCGTTTCGGCGAACAACGTCAGCTCACAAGCAATATGAAGGTAGCTTCAGGAAATGCCGCCGGTAACTGGGATGGCACATTAAACTTCGGTTCGGCTTATGGCTCGGGTAAAGTGCTGAAATTGCAAAGTGCTCAACAATACGGTGATTTCGCCTTTAATGAGAGTGTCACTACCGATGTGGTATATTTTGCTCCGTTCTATGATGCCGATGGTGTCCTTGCCGGCAATATCTATGCCGGGCTTCCCGACAATCTTTACATCTTAGGATTGGGTGAATGGACTCCCCAAAATATGTCGAAAAAGTTGGATAAATTCACACGCGATGGCGTTTATCACATAAGTGGAGTGGAAGTGAATAACGACGAGGCTTCAGTGTTCCGCATCTGCGATGCCAATGCTCCAAGTGAAAACGAACAATGGAATATCACTTCTTGGGGCTATAAGAGCGACAACAACGATGTGAGCGACCTCGATGAAGATAGGGAGTATAAGCGCGTAGCCACCTTCCACAAGGGAGACGCTGGTAATATGAAAGTGCCTACCGGGAAATATGCCATTACCTTCAATATCTTCAATGGTGAAATCTTGGTGGTGAATGAAGATAAGGCTAATAGCAATGGTGCTAACTCTGAGAACTTAAGTGGCACGGATGAGGTGGCTGATAACTCCGTAAAGGTCTCGACTATCGGCAATGTAATACGCATCTATGGCGCAACAGAAACTGAAATCTACGGTGTGAGTGGTGTTCTGCTTGCTCGCAACGTCAACGAATATGCAACAACAAGAGGTATTTATTTAATTAAAGCAGACAATAAGGTAATCAAAGTTGTTGTGAGATAACGACGTGATGTCGGGACCTCACGAAAGGGGTCCGCAAGTCTGTGGTGCGGACTCCTTTTATCAAAGAATCAATGAATTTTTAAAAATATAACTACAATGAAAAAATTATTAACCCTTTTGATGGCAGCAGGCTGCACAATGGCAGCCAATGCCAACATTTATCTTGCCGGCGATATCAACTCATGGAATCCGGCAGCAACTGAAGGCTTCGAACTCACTGACGGTGACGGCGACGGTGTCTATACCTTGTGGCTCTCGCTCGATGAAGGTGTTAAACTTGGTGCATTTAAAATCCAAGACACCAACATTGCTGATAATGCCGGTATGCTCGGTGTGGAAAATACTGATGGCATAACGCTCAAGACTACCTATCCGGCTAATCTTGTCAATGCAAAAGCAACCGGCGTGATTCGTCTTGACGAGTCGATTGACGGTAACCGCTTTTTTGACATCTTCTATGTTGCTGCCGACAAAAAATTAGTTGTAGTGTCGAAATACTACAACCTCTATGTTCGCGGTGGTTTCAATGGTTGGGGAGCTCCCGATAATGCAAAGATGAACTATGAAGGCAACGGTGTGTTTGTGTACAATTTCACTGCCAACGGTAAATTGACGGGTGAAGATTCTGAAGGCATTAAACTCGCCTCCGGCGACTGGTCGGTAGAATGGGGCGGTTCAGCAGAAAAACAACCATTATCGTTTGATACCCCTTTGGCACTCACTTCCACTGAAAGCAAAAACTTCTATATCGACGCCACTGCACCTATCCTCACTGTGACCTTTAATGCGGTCACTTCAGAGGCTACAGTCTTCACTCCTCAGCTCTATCTTAAAGGCGAGAACTTTGGCAGCTGGGGTACTGATGAAGCATATAAATTTAATGTTTGCGCTTCTTCTCCTTATGCTTATGAATTGGCATTTGCTGAGCCTACTCAATTGTCAGGCAACTTCAAAGTGGCTGATGCTGATTGGACCGGACGCTACAACTTCGGCTTCGCTTGGGGTAATGTGCCGGTGCTGAAAATCCATAACTATCAAGACAACGGTGATATCAACTTCGGTGATGGCGCTCCTACTACAGAGAAAATCTATTTTGCTCCTTTCAACGACGTTGATGCCTCCCTCCGCGGCTTGCTCCTTACTTCTATGCCTGAAGAAATGTATATCATGGGCTTCGGCGAATGGAGCACTGACAACTTCTCTAAGGTGATGACTCCGGTGGAAGGTGTGTTTGGCGAATATGCTATCAACAATGTTGAAGTGAATGATGGCAACAACAGCTTCCGCATCTACGACGGCAAGGCCGACAACTATGAAACTTGCTCTTGGGGTTGCGGCAACAACGATGAGGACTACACCCCTTCTTGGAACACAGATAACTCAGTTGCTACAGCCACTTTTGTAAAAGGTCCGAAAGGCAAAATGACATTGCCCGCCGCTACCTACAACATCACTTTCAACATCTTCACCGGAGTGGTGAAAGCTGCCGACGTTGCAAAATCATCGGTAGAAGGTATCTCTGTAGCAAGCAATGCTAAGGCTTGGGCTGACGGAAAGACCATCCGCATCGCAGGCGCTCAATCATCTGCCGTTTACACTGTAGGTGGAGCTCTCGTGGCTGCTAATGCCAACGCTGTGAATGTACCTGCCGGACTTTACTTGGTGCGTATCGACAATAAGACTGTAAAGGTAATAGTGAAATAATAGTTTGGATAAAGATTAATCTTTTGGGGCAGACTTCGCGATGAATGTCTGCCCTTTTTGTATATTTTTTTTTGATTGTGAAATAAAATTTATATTTTTGCCGAAAACAAATGTAATTATGAAGAAAATATACTTCTTGGTAGTCGGAGGGATGCTACTGTCGTTGTCAGCATTCTCACAAAGCAAACTCTCAGCCTATTCTCGTGCCGTATTGTCGGAAAAGATTGAAAATATTGACCGACGCGTGCCTTTAAGAAATCTTGATAACCGCCAATATATCGATGTGTTTATTGAAGTGGCTGACGCTTCGCAGCTCGATGCTCTGCAAGCGGCAGGGGCTATAATCGGTGTCGTTACCGACAAATATATCACGGCTCAAATACCTTTGGATGCTGTGGAAGCGGTAGAGGCCGTTGATAATGTGCGTCTTATCGATGTGGCGCGTCGAGTGCGTCTGAAGAATGATAAGGCTCGCTCAGCTACCAATCATAATCTTACCCTTAGCGGTAATAACGGTGAGTTGTCGACCAACTACGACGGTTCGGGGGTTATTGTCGGTAATGTCGATACCGGAGTGGACTTCAACCACCCTGCTTTTAAGAAAAGCGACGGTACCACCCGCTTTATCGCCGCATATCTGCCATCCAACAACAACGGCGAGAAGCTCAGCGGAAGATGTTTTGATTATAGTTCCGGCACTTTTAATGAATCAACGCTCCCGGGTTCGTTTTTTCTTACCAACAGTGCTATCAAGTCGCTGACCACCGACTATTCTTCGGAAAGCCATGGCAGCCACACTCTCGGCACTCTCGGCGGCTATTACAGTGGCAACAACTATTCCGGATTTGCTCAAAAAGCCGACCTTTATAGTTGCGCCACCGCAGATTTGACCACCGTGAACATTGTCAATGGCATCGCTTATGCTTTCGACGAGGGTACACGCCGCAATCAGCCTGTAGTGATGAGTGTAAGTCTCGGCGATAATCTCGGATCTCACGACAGCTCGCTTATCGATGCATATATGATAGACCAATTGTCGGGACCCGGAAAGATTGTGGTGATTGCTGCCGGCAATGAAGGTGGCGACAAGCTCCACTTGCAAAGCAATTTTGCTGACGGTGAGCCTGTCAAGACTTTTGTCACCGATTATTATGAAACTACCTCCATCGATAGTTATCTCGATGTGTGGGATTACAGCAACGACGGTTTGCAGGTGACATTCTCCGTGGTCAACAAGTCGGGTAATACCGTCTATGCCACTTCCTCCACTTGTAGCAAGTCAAAAGATTATGTAAAAGCATCGTTGGGCAATTATTTCTCAGGTACACTTGTCCTCAACTATGATTACAATGAAGAAACAGGGTGGAGCAATGTGAGTGTAATTATTGATGGTTCACTCAAATCTTCGTCATATTACCTTTGTATGACCATCGATGCACCACAAGGCTCTGATGTGCATGTTTGGACAGATACTTATTCTTGGCTCGAAAATTTAGGTGTCAAAGGCTTTACCGCCGGCGACAGCAACTACTCTATCAACTCTATGGCTTGCGGTTATCGCTCTATTTCAGTAGGCTCTTTTGTCACTCGCTATAGTAGCGGCTCAGAGGTCGGTGAGGTGTCCTCGTTCTCAAGCTACGGACCCACCATCGATGGTCGCCAAGCACCGCAAGTGCTCGCACCTGGAGAATCGCTCATTTCAGCCCTTAACTCATATGATAAAAGCTCAAGTTCGTCGGCGGCTTCTGCCACTGTCAATGGCAGAACCTACAAGTGGGGCGCAATGGCAGGTACGTCAATGGCAACACCGGCAGCTGCCGGCATCATTGCCGCTTGGATGCAGGCCGACCCGTTGATGTCGCCCGAAGATGTCAAGGAGGTGCTTGCCGCCACTTGTGTGATTGACAATGCCATAGCAAGTACCGACCCTAATAAGGTGGGTTATGGCAAAATCGATTCCTACAATGGTTTGCTTGAAGTGTTGCGCAAGTCGTCGGTGCGTTGCGAGCTGGGAGCGCGTCGTCCGTTGATGATTTATCCTAATCCGAGCAACGGTCGCTTCTCAGTGTTTGCTCCGAGCGAGCCGTCTGTAACCATCACTGTCTGCAACCTCAATGGTGCTGTAGTGGCTTCAAAACACGTTGAAAACACTATGGATACTATCGAATGTGACTTCTCCAATTGTCTCGCTTCCGGTACTTATATCGTCACCGTTACAGGCAATCAAACACGCTACACTTCCAAGTTGGTTGTAAAATAAATTTTATCCCTTACGAAATCACTCGATGGGAGTGATTTCGTAAGGATTAGCCACTGCTGCGTGGGCAGCTTGTTGAGCCACAATGCGCTGGCGCTCCGAGATGCCTCGAGGAGAGTAGGGGTTGCCCACCACAGATAAGCCGAAGATGGTCTCAAACCAGGTGCATGCGGCAGTGTATCGACCATAGATGAGATTGAGGTGATAGCCGTCGCGGCAGAATGTGTCGCCAAGCTCGGAGGTGCGTCCGTTTTGGATGGCTGTGCCTGAGGGAATAACCTTGTAGAAATCACCGATTTTCATTGCGTGTCGTGTGGCAGCGATAATGTCGTTGTACATCTTCATTTGCGAATTGTCGTAGTTTTTAAAGCCGCTGTGGTTGGAGTCTTCAGAGTATGCCCATGTGCTGTGGAACAAGAATTTCACATCCGGACCTACTTTCTCTCTCACATATTCCATAAGTTCTTTCATGTAAGGCATATAGGTGTCTTTTAATCCTGAGAAGTGACTCGCTTGTTGAAATGAGATATAGTCCCATTTTTCATCGGTGAGAGCTTTGTCGAGATTCACTTTTGGTGTATTCACCTTAATGCCTCGTTTGATTTTGCGATACTCATACACCGACTTACCTTCCTTCAGAAAAGAGAGATGCCCTTCGAGCGAACAACCTCCGAAGTAGAGGTTGCCCACCACCACGCGGATGCCTTCCGCTTCAGCGAGTTCCCAAAAATACTGTTCGATAGCATCTTGCGAGAAACTGTTGCCGATGGCGAGAATTTTGATTGTCTTGTCGTTGTCGGCATTTTTGGGAGCGGCAGCGAGATTACCGATAGTGGTGAGTACCACCAACATTAACATTGATAAGCGTAGAAATTTTCCAATAGTTTTCATCATTTTTTTGAGATTTATAAACGTATATTTTTATATAAGTTATTTAAAATCAATAAGAAACTCAATTAGCGAATCGCCTTCTTTCAGAGCCAACTTCTTGCGAATTCGGTAGCGAGCTGTTTCCACCCCACGAATTGTCAAGTTGGTAAACTTGGCAATATCTTTTGTGGAAAGATTCAAGCGTAGAAGGGCACAAAACTTAAGGTCGCTTGAGGTGAGCGAAGGATAGCGCTCGCGCAGATTGCGGAAGAAATGCTCATGGATAAGGTCAAAATTCTTCTGATAGATATCCCAAAATTCCATGTTCCCTCCGGTTTGCTCGATTTTCTTAAGCAGCCTGCTCATATCGCCTTGTGAATCACCGCTTTTGTGAGTGTGGATGCTCTCTTTAAGGTTTTCGAGCACCTTCTCCTTTGCAAACACGTCCATTGCCAAGTTGGCAAGTTCTTTACTCTTGGTGGAAAGTTCCGACTGCAATATCTGTTGTTGCTGCTGAGCTATAAGTTTCTCTTGCTCAAGCATTTTAATGTTTTGCTTATTTCGTTCAGCCTCATATTCGATGCGCTTTTTCTTCAATGCGCGGTCGGTGCGCCACTTGGAATAGGTGTATAGCAAAGCCATAGCAAAAATCACATATATTATTATTGCCCAGAAAGATAACCAAAATGGGCGAGCCACCACAAAGCGGTAGGTAGCGGTAGAGATTATTGTGCCGTTGGAGTCGATGGCTTGTGCCGTAAACCGATAGGAGCCATAGGGGAGGTTTTTGTATTCCACGAGTGGCTTTTCATCCACCTTTGTGGAAATCACTTTTTCGGGATTATTGGGATTTGAAATCTGAAACCTGAATGTGATGCGCTCACGGTTGAAATTGGGAAATGAGAGCGAAAAGCGCATATTCCCCTCACTGACTGCCGGCTCGGCATCACTTACGGCAATAGGCAAGGCATAAGATTGACTGTTTTCGGAAATAGTTTCTACCGAAGTGATAAGCAACTTGGGATGTTTCCATCTGCGGTTAAGCTCTGATGACAGGCATCTCACAATGCCGTTGTTCATATTGAAAAAGGCATATTGTCCGCTGATAGTCACATTGTCGTTGTTTTCGTTGTTGAGCAAGCCGAAGAAGTCGCTTGGCACATATTGCACAATCTTGTATTTGGCGTCTTCATATTTCATAAGAATGTAGCCGAAACTTCCTGATAGCCAGAACATATCGTTGTTCACCGGGGTACATGAATGGATGTCGACATCTTCCGGCAATGCATCGTTGAGAAGGTTGTAAGGCACTATGCGTCGTGCGATATCGTCGTAGGTGTATAGATTCTTATTGTCGCTCATTACGATGCGTCCCCTCACTTTCATCACATATATTATTGATGCCGTGGAGTCGTTGAGCGACTCATAGTAGTCTGTTTTTTCGGCTCGCTGCAAGTCGGGCGATAGAGAAACTCTATATAGTCCCTTGTTCATGTTTGCAGCCCACACATTGCCCGAAGCGTCAATCTCCATTTGTCGTATCGGCGCAGTAAAGTCAGCCACCTTGTTTGAGAGCACCCAATGTCCTGAGGCATCCTTTCTATACACATAAAGTTGTCTGTAGGTCGATTCCACAATCACGTCTTCCCCATGCAACACAGCCCTTTTCATTGAGGTGCTTCCCATGGATGCTTCTGCCGACACCGCCTTGCCGTCAATTATTCTCATCGTGCATAAGTTGTTTCCGAGAAAGATGTCGTTGTCAAACTTAGAGATGTGCCAGTTTTGTCCACCGGTGCCTGCAACAAACGTAGTGCGCTCTGTGGCAGAGCTATAGCTGTAAAAACCCTGATTGGTGGCCATCATCACCTGTTCGGGAGTAATAAAAATGTCATAAATCATTCCCACTTGCATATCATTACGGTCGGGCACAAGGATAGAAAATGAGGTGCTGGTGTGGATAAGAGCCACACCGTTGTCAAGGGCTGCCCAGATGTTGCCGTCGCGGTCGCACGACAGGTGGAGCACTGAGTTGTTGAGCAATCCGTTTTCCACATTATAATGCCACAGCAGATGTCCTTCGCTGTTTAGAGCGTAAATGCCGTTAAAAATTGTGCCCACCACGATAGTGGAGTCGGGAGTTACTATTGCGCGATTCGCTCGTTCGGAGTGTAATTGACTGTCTATGTCGGTGTGAAATTTTTGCCATTCGCCATCTTTCACCGAATAAATCCCTTTATTCTCAGTGAATAATAATATCTTATCTCCTAACTTCTGCGCCTCTATAATGTAGTCGTTGTCATAGTTGGAGCGCTTAACTTTCAGGGTGTATTGCTTTCCGTCAAATTGATAATAGTCGCCGTTGATTGCTTGGGCAAATATTTTGTTGTCAACGACATGGAAGTAAAGTGGTTGAATATTCGAGTCGTGTATGGCAGTTACATTTTTGCCGTCGTAGATAAATGCGGAATTAAACGTCTGGAAATATATCTTTCCTTTAAACTTAATGATTTTCCACACTTCCTCGTTTCCCATAGGGAAATCGGTAATCTTATCTGATAAAGAAGTGTAGATATATGCACCAAATTTGTCTTTGCTGAAGTAGCCGAACTCCTCAAACGAGCCTATGTATATACGGTCGCCGTCCGACATTACGCTGCGGATAATAATATTTCCCGGTATCACTACATTTTTCCAGGTGTAGCCGTCAAACAAGAGTATCCCCTTATTGTTGGCAATAATTATTTGACCGTTGTCGTCTTGTGAAATGTCCCAGTTCTGAATGCCCGCATGATTCCCATATTCTTTCACCGAATAATTGGTGATGATAGGCTTGAAATTTGAAGCATATGCACTGCTGACAATCAAAACGAATGCCTGTAATAGTATAAACTTTAAGCGTGACAACTCAATCATCATAATAGGATGTTTGGCTACGAAAATTATCACTGCAAAGATACATATTTTATATAATAAATAAAACTTTGATGTTGAAATTTCATATTTTAACGGAATTGGATATTACGTTGAAAAGTATTATTTCAACAAAATACAAAGAAAATTTCGAATTTTTATAAAAATATTATCAGCTGATATTCAATTAGATGCGTGTTTTAACGTAGAAAAAACGTAGTGTTGTATAACATAAACGTATCATCAAAGTATAGAAACATTTTTCTAATATTTTAATAGAAGATAATTTTGTTGCGAAAAAATAATTCACCTTTTAATATTAAACCATAATTTTACAATGAGAAAGCAAATCCTAACATTTTTACTTGCTCTTCTTATCAGCCCGGCAGTAATGTTTGCACAGGCTACGAAGACAGTGAAAGGTACGGTGATTGACCAAGACAATCAACCCGTAATTGGAGCGACCGTAAAGGTTAATGGTACGACAATCTCAACAGCCACAGATTTTGATGGTTGTTATGAATTGAAAAACGTGCCTGAAAATGCAGTGATTTCCTATTCATTCATCGGAATGAAGTCGAAAGATGTAAGACTTGACGGACGTTCTACAGTTAATGTAACTCTCTTAGAGGATACGCAAAACCTCGAAGAAGTTGTAGTGATTGGTTATGGTGCTGCCAAGGCAAAAGACTTGACCGCACCTATTGAAGTGGTTAAAGGCGAAGAATTGATTGTGCAACCCACCTCCTCTCCGATGGCAGCATTGCAAGGAAAGGTGCCGGGTGTAAACATTGTCAATTCCGGTACTCCGGGCGCCGGTCCGAAGGTGACCATCCGTGGTAACGGTTCGTTTGGCGACACTTCTCCTCTTTATGTAGTAGACGGTATGTTCTACGACAACATTGACTTCCTCAACAATGCCGACATCCAAGAAATGTCTGTATTGAAAGACGCTTCAGCATCAGCCATCTATGGTGTTCGTGCTGCTAACGGTGTGGTTATTATCACCACCAAGAAAGGTCGTCGCAATCAAGGGGCACAAATCACTTACAATGGTTATGTAGGTATCCAAAAAGCTACTAACGTATTGGAAATGTGTAACTCTCACGAGTATGCCACTATGTTGATGGAAGCCAACCCCGACGCTTATCGTCACATGTTTGAGAAATCTATTGCCGAGTTTGGCGGCGACATGGAAACATTGACATTCAATGCCGACACCAACTGGTATGACGAGATGCTCCGCACAGCTGTTATCACCAACCATAGCCTCAACATCAGCGGTGGTAGCAACAATGCAATCTATTCTGTAGGTATGAGCTACCTCTCGCAAGACGGTATTATGGATGTTGAAAACTACTATCGTCGCATGAACTTCCGCGCTTCTTTAGATTTCGACGCAACAAGCTGGTTGAAGGTAGGATTTAACGGCGTGTTCAGCAATTCACAACAACAACTTCCTAACAATGCCGCATGGCAAAAAGCATTCAACACCCCGAGTATTCTTCCGGTGTATGACGAACGTAGAGGCGATGATGTTTTCCCGACAAAATATGCTGACCCCTTCCAAGTAGGATTGAACAACAACTTCTACAACCCGGTAGCATTTGCCGACTATTATGACTCCCGCAATGACAACTATCAAGTGTTGAGCAACTTCTATGCACAACTCAACATTATCCCTGACCGCCTCAACATCCGCACAAGCTACAGCTACGACTATTCGGCAATTCGCGGCAACACATTCCTTCCCACTTACTATGTAGGTCAAAATCAACGACGTAACACTACCGAATTGACTAAGACCGACACCAACTACAATAAGTGGATTTGGGACAACACTGCCACTTACAACCAACGTTGGGACGCTCATTCATTCACCGGTATGCTCGGTGTGTCAATGCGTCAAGAGCGTTACAACATGCTTTCAGGTACGGCTACCAACGTTCCCGAAGGTGCTGACGAATGGAAATATCTCGTGCTTGGCAACAAGGAAGGTTCGACAGTGACTGATGATGGTTGGCGCTACCGCGGTCTTTCTTACTTCACTCGTTTGAACTACTCTTTCGACGACCGCTATATGTTGATGTTCACCTTCCGTGCCGACGGTTCTTCGAAGTATAACGACAAATGGGGTTACTTCCCCTCTGTAGGTGCTGCTTGGACCATCACCAACGAAGAGTTTATGGCAGACCAAAAAGCATTCGACTACTTGAAGCTTCGTGCAAGCTGGGGTAAACTCGGTAACGACAAGATTGCCGCTTCTGCCGGTTTCGCTAACGTGAATGTAGTGCAAGCTGTATTTGGCACTAACAATCCTCTCGACGGCTACAAAAACACTTCCAACTTCAGCTGGTTGGGATGGGAAGTGGTTAATGAGACCAACGTAGGTCTGAGCTTAGCTACTCTCCGCAACCGCTTGAGCGCCGACATCGACTGGTATTATCGCATGACTGAAAACGCCGTTATCTCTCCGATGATTCCGATGACCACCAACACCATCGCAGGTAACTTTGGCGAAGTGCTCAACTCGGGTATTGACCTCTCTTTAAACTGGAACGACAAAATCAACAAAGACTTCTCTTACAACATCGGCTTCAACCTTGGTTGGCTTCACAATGAAGTGAAGAGTCTGAAGGGCGAATTGAACTATATTAAGGATGGCGGTAAGGTAGTGCAAATGGTAGGCGAAAAGATGAATTCTTACTACGGCTACAAGGTAGTAGGCATCTATCAAACTGCTGAAGAATGTGCCAACGACCCCATCGCTGTGGCTAACAACTTGCAACCGGGCGACTTCAAATATCAAGACGTTAACGGCGACGATAAGATTGACGGTCAAGACAAGCAAGTGCTCGGCTCTTATATCCCCGACATCACTTACGGCTTCAACTTAGGTTTCCAATATAAGAACTTCGATTTCGCATTGAGCACTTACGGACAAGCCGGTGGTGAGCTCTGGAACCGCAAGCGTGCACTCCGCTACGCACAAAGCGACTACAACTTCGACAAAGCTCAATTTGAAAACCGCTGGACAGGCGCCGGCTCTACCAACGAGCATCCTTCGGCTGCCGCTTTGATTAGAAACTGGAACGTGAGCGACTCCAACAACGCTTCTTACTTTGTTGAAAAGAGCAACTACTTCCGTATCCAAAACATCACTCTCGGCTACAGCTTCAAGAACATCAAGATGGGTAACTACACTATGCCGGGCATCCGCTTGACCTTGACTGCCGACCGTCCGTTCACCACATTCAAGTGCAACAGCTTCACTCCGGAACTTAGCGACGCTGCAGGTTGGGATACCGAAGTATATCCTTTGACCGCTACCTATACTTTCGGCGTACAAATCGACTTCTAATGTAGAACCTAAAAAAATCAGAAAACAATGAAATTCTTAAATAAAGCAATCACCTATCTGCTTCCTGCAGCAATGCTTTTCAGCGTATCATGCTCGGATTTCATCGACATCGAACCTGAAAACAAATTGCCGGAAGAAAGCGTAGATTTCTCAAAGACTGAGAATATGTATCAACCTGTTGTAGGTGTTTATGCCGAAGTGCGCACTTCCGGTATGCACTGGGCAAACAAGATGTTGATGACCACCCACGATGGTGACCTTTGGTCGGGTCGTACCGACGACCAAGGCACGGCAGTGGATTTCGGTCGCTACTTCAACTACAACAACTCATTCTGGGCATTGAACAACGTATGGCAAACTTACTATGCCATTGTTCGTACCGCCAACGGCGCACTCGAATCGCTCGACGGCTATGCCGCTTATCTCACTCCGGGGTCGGAAGAATACAAAAACTATGAAGCTTATTGCGGTGAAGTGCGCACTATCCGTGCGTGGGCTTACTACAACCTCACCACTTGCTTCGGTGCGGTGCCTCTCTACAAGGATAACCTCCAAACCGACTTCTATCGCGTGACTCAAAAATCCGTGTTCAAGTATATGCTTGAAGAAGACCTCGCATATGCAATAGAAAAATTACCGCGCATTCGTCCTAACCAAAGCTCTCACTTTGGTGCTGTCACTGCTTTCACCGCCGAAATGCTTGCCGCTAAGGTTTATCTCCTCCAAGCCCCCATAGAAGACACCATAGAAGACACCAGAAAAGACTATGAAGAGGTGGAAAAACTCACCGACGATATCATCAACAATGGTGGCTTTGAGCTTTATCATGACTACTACGAACTTTTCAAGATTAAGGGCAAGATGTGCAACGAGTCTTTGTTTGAATGTCAAGTGACCGACTATGGTGTAGGTTCTGGCGACCAAGTCGGTGTGGACCAATGGTTTAACTTCGCCGGCCCGTTCAGCATCTCTGCTCCTGATGGCAGCAAGTCGTTTGGTGGCTGGGGCTTCGTAGGCTACGAACCGGAATTTGTAGCATGGGCTGATGCTCGTGGCGAAACCGTACGCGCCACCACTTCTTTCCTCCGTGCAGGTCAAGCCACTCCTGAAGGCTGGATTGTGTGTGATGCTCGCGGCACTTCTACCGACTGCTGGAATGGCAAG
>SFVH01000054.1 GCA_004561555.1 bacterium | reverse complement strand
GACATAATCAATACTCTTTTGCTTGCGTAAATTCCCGCCTACGTCATAATGAAAAAGCGAGAGGAAACAAAATAACGCAAAACTAAACCAAGAAGCGGTCGTGGGAAACCACGACCGCTTTTCTGAGCAAAAAGAGCAAAGAGCGTCAAAAATATGTTGATTATAGGAAAAAATTCAAGTATAGTGTAAGCGACGGCAGCATATTAGCCTACTATAACGGAGCGGATTACACCTTCACATGGGAGCAGGGCAGACAGCTTGTAAGCGTGACGAAGGGGAACAAGACCGCAAGCTATACCTACGATATGTCCGGCGTCCGTTCGAGTAAAGTTGTGAACGGGGTCAGCTACGAGTACACGACGCTCAGCGGAAAGATAACCCGCATGACGTGGTCGGGCAACGCCGTGGACATCGTGTATGACGATGCGGGAAGACCCTACCTGCTGCGCTACACGCCGTCCGGCGGTGCGACGCAGACCTACTACTATGTCCTGAATTTGCAGGGCGACGTGGTTGGACTGATGAACACCTCAATGCAGATGGTGGTAAAGTACAGCTACGACCCTTGGGGCAAGCTGACGGGGACGACGGCGACGAGCGCATACGTTGCGCTGGCGCAGGCAAACCCCTTGCGCTACCGCAGCTATTGCTACGACATCGAGACCGGCTTCTACTACCTGCAAACCCGCTACTACGACCCGGCAATTGCTCGCTTCATCAACGCCGATGGGTATTTGTCTACTGGCGCTACAGGGCTTCTCTCGTACAATATGTTCGCATATTGTGAGAATAACCCGGTGATGTATTCCGATATAGGCGGCAGTGTCAGAAACTACTGTGTCAACATCACCGACGGTGGTGGAAGTAGATCCGAAAAAACGGCGACTGTTATTTATTACAGTACGAGAAGGGATTTCACAACACAGGCAACGACACAATTTGCATATTCGGAACACTATACTGATGTTAAATACATTCCTGTAGAAACGGATAAAGATTTGATTGAAGTGTGGAAGTCACTTGAAAAAACTGATGATGTGTATGTATATCTGCATGGAGAAGACCATGCTTTGCGATTAGCAAATACAAGCGATCCAGAAAGGGATACAGCAATTTATGACATGTCAAAACTGTCATCAGATAATATTTCTGGAACAATATATCTGTTTTCGTGCCATGGATATTCGGTTGCACCAGAACTTGCAAAGTCCAATAACTGCAATGTCGTGGCCTGTGACAACTCTGTGTCATATTCATATTACCAAGGTAAAGCGTATCCTTTTGCGGGAAGGAAAATGAGAAACATTGCGCTTGGCGCAAAATGGGATTGGTACTGCGTTTCTCCCAATGGTAACAGCCAACGCCTTGTGGGGAATTGCTTTATGATGCCTCTATGATAAAGGAGAAAGCAAATGAATAATCGACTGACAAAGCTCTGCGTCGGCGTTTTACTTGTTCTGGCTCTTACGATGGTGCTGAAGCTCGTATTCGGCGAAAGCGAGTCGGAAATCTGCGACCCCGTGACGGTCGGTGAAAAGGAGTATACGCTCAATGTCCACACGACGCTGTTCGGCTACTACACGGGAGACGTTACGGTCAAAGACCTGGACACCGGAACCGTTGAAACGTACAAAAACGCTTCCTTTGACCCTGAGACCGGGGCTTGCACGGACGCCATATACGACATATGGCCGAAGGATAACCCCTTCCTCTATCTGTACTTTTTCAGCTATGAGTCGATATACGAATACAGAACGGAGGGTATCGGGGGATGAAAAAACTCAAAAAGCTTTTAGGCTTCGACGGCTACCGCATACTGCTCCAAGTGTCCGCTCTGCTGACTGTGCCGCTCATGATCGGCGAAGCGATAAACCCCGCACTGTACGTCACGGCGCCGGTTTTTAATACGGCGATCTCCGCAATGCCGAGAGCGCTCACGATACTTTGCGCAAAGCTTTACACGTCAACGCAAAATGAGCTGATGTTTCCGATAGTTGCGGTGCTGTTTGCGGTGCTGCTCAGCGTAGCGTGGCAGCACCTGCCGAAAAAGTACAGGCGTATAGGGCTTGCGGTGATCGCAGCGTGTATAGCCGCAGACCTCGTTGTCAGACTGCTGCCGTTTTGGTTTAACGACATACTGCCAAGCACATACAATGTGATCGGCTTTGCGGTACGGGCTTTGAGCCTTGTTCTTGTGATCCTCGGTTTGGTGTTCAACAAAAAAGAAGCGCTATAATTAATTCTTCGTGTTTTTGCCACAAGCCCCAACGAAGCAAGCAGAACAATACAAAATAACGTAAAACTACTACAAAAGCGGTTGGGGGAGACCCCAACCGCTTTTCTACGCAAAAAGAGCAAAAATATGTTGATTATAGGAAAAGATTCAAGTATAGTGTAAGTAAGGAAACGGACGGAGCATATCTACGACGAGGCAAACCGCCTGATGCGGCAAAGCTGGCAGAATCCGGGCGGGGAGTACACGGTGAGCTACACCTACCTTGCCGCCAACGGACTTCTCGGCGAGATGGGCATCTACCTGCCGGGGAACCTGTACAGCGCAACGTCGACGAGCAATACGCCGGACGTGAAGCTGAGCTTCACATACGATGCGCTCAATCGCTTGAGCAGGCGAACGACCGTCGTAAACGGAACGGAGCAGTTCTACAGCGGGGCGTGGTATGCGGAGACTGCTGGCGGCGACGGAACGCAGCGGACGAATCA
This sequence comes from bacterium, assembly GCA_004561555.1. Lineage (GTDB taxonomy): Bacteria > Bacteroidota > Bacteroidia > Bacteroidales > Muribaculaceae > Limisoma. The sequence continues at coordinate 3,531 of SFVH01000054.1, read as the reverse complement.
GGTAAAACACTATAGAACCATTTATAGAACGCTATTAGGAGTTATTATGCAGATAGTATTTGATTTTCTTTCGGGCAAGATGCCCTTTGACGAGTTTTACAAAACGTATAACGAGGACCCGTCCATAGCCGCTTGGCTTGATGGGCTGACTGATTTCAACGCTCCCTGTCCTCCTGCGGTTGAGAAAAAGTTCTGGGCTCGTCATGCATATTTGGACATGCAAAAGAACGGAGGTAAAGTCTCGGACTATATTGCGAAGAGAGTATTTACTGGAGATGAAAAGGGCTTCCATTTGGCTTGTAAGCAGGAAGCGTGGCATGGTTCGATTGCTGCTCCGGTATTAGCAGCTTACCCGGATACGAAAATAACGAGGCTTTATGCAAGAAATGCCAGTTTCTATTTGGACGCTATGGGAAACTCCATAGGCGGTAGTGAGGTGGAGAATTACGCCGAACAAATTCTCGAAAAATTCCCGCCGACCATGAAAGTGGGAGAACGCACCAAAGCCGGGAAGGAAGCTCTTTGGAAAGCGTTTCACATCAATGGTCGGAAATTCCCTCGTTGGCCTCAGTCCGCCGACTGGCCTATGGGGAAGAATTCCCCGATGGAGTATTTGGGGCAGAGACAGGACGGCGAGCTTGTAGAGCTACGTTTCCGTGATGTTGATACCGGGGAAATACGCATCGTTAAGGACTATTACTGATTAAATATGCCATAACGCAAAACTACAACAAGAAGCGGTTGGGGGAGGCCCCAACCGCTTTTCTACGCAAAAAGAGAAAAATATGTTGATTATAGGAAAAGATTCAAGTATAATGTAAGCGACGGCAGCATATTAGCCCACTATAACGGTGCGGACTACACCTTCACATGGGAGCAGGGCAGACAGCTTGCAAGCGTGACGAAGGGGAACAAGACCGCAAGCTATACCTACGATATGTCCGGCGTCCGTTCAAGCAAGACCGTGAACGGCGTGAGCTATGAGTACACGACGCTCAGCGGAAAGATAACCCGCATGACGTGGTCGGGCAACGCCGTGGACATTGTGTATGACGATGCGGGAAGACCGTATATTCTTCGCTACACACCGTCGGGCGGTGCAACGCAGACCTACTACTATGTTCTGAACCTTCAGGGCGACGTGGTTGGACTGATGAACACCTCGATGCAGATGGTGGTAAGGTACAGCTACGACCCGTGGGGCAAGCTGACGGGAACGACGGCGACGAGCGCATACGTTGCGCTTGCGCAGGCAAACCCCTTGCGCTACCGCAGCTATTGCTACGACATCGAGACAGGGTTCTACTATCTGCAGAGCCGCTACTACGACCCGGCAATTGCTCGCTTCATCAACGCAGATGGCTACCTCAGCACCGATTCAACAGGACTTCTCTCGTACAATATGTTCGCATATTGTGAGAATAATCCTGTGATGTACAGTGATCCAGCAGGTGAATCAGTTAGTGACGCTATTAGCGCATTGAGAGAAGCAATACAAAAAGCGGTTCACAGAGTTCAATATACATATTATACTCTTGACGACAGAGGCAATGGCACAATCTACTATAATGTTGACTTGTTCGACCAAGGGGACACTGAATTGTGCTGGGCATACTGCCAAGTGATGTATGAGTCTTACAGAGACGATCGAATACATACTCAAAGTGCGGCTGATGCCAGAGCTAAAGAACTTGGAATAATGCTAAATGGCGAGGCGCATTGGTCGGATCCGGGTTGGCCTTTTAATGCAGGCGACTACATAGAAGTTGATAGTATTGAAACGTTGTATGATGCATTGCAAGATGGTCCAGTTTATGCTTTCTATAGGGAACTTGACAGCTCTGTAGGCCACTTGGTGTTGGTTACCGGTGTAAGCTTAAAGCATAATGTCGTTTTTACGAATAACCCCAATGATTGTCAAGATTATCAAGAATTTATTGAATTTTTGATACATCATACTACAAATCAATCTTATGACCAACCACTGATTGGATGTTTTGCAATCAACTGAAAAGGAGTACAACATGAAAAGAATAATATATATTCTCTTGTGTACTGCAGTTGCACTATCACTTTTCGGCTGTGCATCTCAGAAAGACAAGGAAAGAGCAAGCGACGGTAAAGATGGTGCCGATTATGTTGATCCTGATGAAGTAAAGTCGCTATACGCTTTTAGAATTGCACAAGGTCAGGTACTTGAATTTATGGAATCTCCGTCGATCGACTATTTGGAGAGACACGGGTACAATTCTCTTTTTTACACCATATCCCCGGATGATGACAGCACCGTCATGATTGAACGGTTGTATAACCCCTCAGTGCCGCCAATGATAGTGAGAGATGACGAAGAACTTCAATACGGAGCTATGCACAATATTCGAACGGAGCTTATACGCAGGTTTGGAAGCAAGGCGGAGCTGAATAAGCTGCTTAAAGATTCAGGAATCGACGGTGAAGTGATAGACTTCGCAATTGTGTCAACGCCGCAAGCGACGGATTTCTTATGGATCGAACTGAACGATAGGAGCTGTTACGCCGAAATCGAATATCTTGGACCGGACAAGGAGAGACAATACGAAATCAGGCTTTTCAGCGAGAGCGAGTTTAAAGAAAGAATGTTCGGTGCGGACGGTACCGTGTCGGTCAACGGGAAAAACCTCGGAGACAAAGTATATGTAAATTTCTTTGACAAGGGCGTTGGCTTTGAGGTGCTGCCGATAATAGAAGAACTCGGAGCAAAGATTCAGCGGATCGACGACAACACCGTAAGAATTGAGTACAATGGCAAGGGCTATACCTACTACACCGATAGGGGACAGCTTTTCGAGGACGGAAAAACCGAAGACCTGCTGTTGATTTGGATGGCGGGAACGTCAAAAATTTCGTATACAATTGACGGTAAGGTCATTGTTGATGTACTTGACATGCGGACCTTTGCGCATCTTATGGGCGCAGAGCTGACCATCGACGGTGATACAATGACTGCTGAGGTAAATTCGGTGTAAAAAACTAAACCAAGAAGCGGTTGGGGGAGACCCCAACCGCTTTTCTACTCAAAAAGTGTCAAAAATATGTTGATTATAGGAAAAAATTCAAGTATAGTGTAAGTGCATCTACGACACGATGGGGAACATCCGCAGCAAGACGGACGGGAGCGTAACGCACCTGTACACCTACGGAAATTCCCAGTGGGCGGACCTTCTCACGGCGTATGACGGTCACACGATCACCTACGACGGCTCCGGCAATCCGCTAAGCTACTATAACGGTGCGGACTACACCTTCACATGGGAGCAGGGCAGACAGCTCGCAAGCGTGACGAAGGGGAATAAGACCGCAAGCTATACCTACGATATGTCCGGCGTCCGTTCTGGCAAGACCGTGAACGGCGTGAGCTACGAGTACACGACGCTCAGCGGGAAGATAACCCGCATGACGTGGTCGGGCAACGCCGTGGACATCGTGTATGACGATGCGGGAAGACCCTACCTCCTTCGCTATACGCCGTCCGGCGGTGCGACGCAGACCTAC
>SFVH01000053.1 GCA_004561555.1 bacterium | reverse complement strand
TCCTGCCCGAAGTGAATCAGTTCGCGCACCATGCTCGACGACACACTGCTATAGCGAGGGTCGGAGTAGAGCAAGAGCGTCTCCACGCCCGACAGTTGGCGGTTGATGTCGGCCTGCTCGCGTTCATACTCGAAGTCCTTTACGCTTCTTACACCTTTTATTATATATGCAGCCCCCTCGCGACGAGCGAAATCCACCGTGAGGTCGCTGTATGCCTTTACCTCAATCTTCGCCTCACCCTCATATATGCGCCTGATGGCGGCACAACGCTCCTCGGCTGAGAGCATATACTGCTTGCGCTCGTTGACTCCCACACCGATGACGATGCGCGAGAAGAGCGGAAGGGCACGGCGGAGGATATCATCGTGACCTACGGTGAAGGGGTCGAAACTGCCTGTAAATATTCCTGTCATATATTTTTTAATTTTTAAAAATCAAGAGTCAGCTGCTCGCTGCCGTTGAACATACTGCGACCGAGATGCTTGTAGGCCAACTCGGTGACCATACGTCCGCGGGGAGTGCGCTTGATGAATCCCTCCATGATGAGATAAGGTTCATAAACCTCCTCGACAGTGCCGGCATCCTCGCCGATGGCAGTGGCGATGGTGGTGATACCCACGGGGCCGCCATGGAATTTGTCGATGATTGTGAGCAGTATCTTGTTGTCGGTTTCGTCGAGACCAAAGCGGTCGATGTTCAGTGCCGTGAGGGCATATTGCGTTATCTCGTGGTCGATGCGACCGGTGCCCTTCACCTGGGCGAAATCCCTCACACGCCTCAGTAGGGCGTTGGCAATACGGGGCGTTCCGCGGCTGCGGCGGGCTATCTCCATGGCTGCATCATCGTCGATGGGCACCTTGAGAATGCTGGCAGAGCGCTTGAGAATACGTTTGAGCGTCTCGGGATCGTAGTATTCGAGATGGAGATTGATACCGAAACGAGCACGCAACGGGGCGGTGAGCAAACCGCTGCGGGTGGTGGCGCCTACGAGGGTGAACGGGTTGAGGTCAATCTGAATGGAGCGGGCCGACGGTCCCTTGTCGATCATGATATCTATGCGATAGTCCTCCATGGCCGAATACAGGTATTCCTCGACGAGGGGCGACAGTCGGTGTATCTCGTCGATGAAGAGCACGTCGTTCTTTTCGAGCGAGGTGAGGATGCCGGCGAGGTCGCCCGGTTTGTCGAGCACCGGACCGCTGGTGATCTTGAATCCCACGCCCAGTTCGTTGGCGATGATATTGCTGAGGGTGGTCTTTCCCAATCCGGGAGGACCATGGAGCAGTGTGTGATCGAGCGGTTCGCCACGATATTTGGCAGCCTCCACGAACACCTGCAGATTTTCCACAACCTTACTTTGTCCGCTGAAATCGTCGAATCTCAGCGGGCGCAGGGCGTTCTCAAAGTCTTTTTCGGCAGAATTGAAATTCTGCTCTTCTCTTATGTCAAAATCGTCTGTCATATCTTGTTAATGTCGTCTTCTATTTTATGAAAATATTGATGTCTTACGTGCTCGAGTATCGACAGAAGCTCGTCGGCGGTATTGGCGCGGAGCATGGCGATGCGGGTTTGGCGGAAGTCGGGGATGCCCTTGAAGATGGGCGAGGCGGCGAGATGGCGGCGGGTGTGGAGGATGCCGCGGTATTCGTCGATGCGCTCGATGTTGATGCGGAGCTGCTCCTCGAGGATGTCGAGCTTGGCGTCGAGGGAGAGGGGAGGCTCTCCCTTCATCTCTTTGAAGATCCAGGGGCGACCGAAGGTGGCGCGCCCTATCATCACGGCATCCACGCCATAGCGCTCGAAGGCTTGACGGGCTTGCTCGGGGGTGGAGATATCGCCATTGCCGATGATGGGGATATGGATGCGGGGATTGCGCTTCACCTCACCGATGAGGGTCCAGTCGGCCTCGCCAGTGTACATTTGTGCGCGGGTGCGCCCGTGGATGGTGAGGGCTGCAATACCGCAGTCTTGCAGTTGCTCGGCAAGGTCGGTGATGATGAGCTGCTCGGAGTTCCAGCCCAGTCGGGTTTTCACTGTGACGGGGGTTTTTACTGCCTTCACCACCTCGCGCGTGATGTCGAGCATGAGGGGGATGTTTTGCAGCATACCGGCACCGGCACCTTTGCCTGCCACCTTCTTCACCGGACAACCGAAGTTGAGGTCGATGACATCGGGATGCACCTCCTCCACAATCTTTGCCGCCTCCACCATGGCGGGCACGTCGCGACCGTAGATCTGAATGCCTACAGGTCGCTCTTCGTCGCAGATGGTGAGTTTGTTGACGGTGGCCTTCACCGAGCGCACCAGTGCCTCGGCACTGACAAACTCAGTATATACCATTGCCGCCCCGAATCGCTTGCACAGCATTCGGAATCCGATATCCGTCACGTCCTCCATCGGGGCGAGAAACAACGGTCTATCACCAAATTCTATATTTCCAATCTTCATTCTTCTTTTTTTTATCCACAGACTTTTTTGTCCACAGATTATCACAGATTTTTTTATAACTTTGTTATAATTATCACAGATTTTTTATTTGGCACGGATTGACACGGCTTTTTTTTAAAAAAGACACGGCTTGGCTCCGCATTGATATTATTCACGGCACTTCGTGATTACGGCTTGCTTCGCAAGTCCACGGCTTAGTTTGCTTTCTAGGCAGGCCGCAGCCATTGGCTTTCCCTTCGGTCGCCGAACGTTGTTTCTTCATTCTTCATTTTTTGAGCCGTGTCTATACTTTAGTATAGCCTTTATACAAATTAAGCCATTCCCATCGCGCAGCCCAGCCGTGTCTTTTTTAAAAGCCGTGTCCATCCGTGCCTAAAAACCTTCAATTTTCAACCTTCAATTTTCAACCTTCAATTTAAAAGGTGATAGTTTCCTCCCGCCATAGGCTTCACCACTCCCATCATTTCCATCTGGAAGAGGATAGAGGTGATATCCCCGATGGGAATACCAGCCTTTACCGATAATTGATTGAGCTGCAGGTCGTTAGACTTCGTGAGAACATCCACTATCCGCTGCTGCTCGGGCGAGAGGTCGGGAAAGAGTTGACGCTCAATACCCTTCTTTTGGGCTTCAATCCGCAATGCGTCGTCCTCCCAACCCATAGTCTTGACGAAATCCTCGACGGATGTAAGGAGCATGGCCTTATTTTCGCGAATGGCATTATTGCAACCCTCGGAGAAATGGTCGCCCACGCGCCCTGGCAGTGCAAAGACCTCGCGACCGTAGTCGAAGGCTATGCCGGCGGTGATCATTCCGCCTCCGTGGGCAGCCGACTCGATGAGGATGCAAGCGTCGGACATTCCAGCCACGATGCGGTTGCGCCTCACGAAGTTGCCCTTGTCGGCATTTGTGCATGTCATGAACTCGGTGAGCAGACCGCCGTGATTCACCATCTCGCGAGCCACGTCCTTGTGGGCGGCTGGATAGAGATAGTCGAGCCCGTGAGCCACCACTCCCACCGTCTCATATCCCACGGCAAGCGCTTGCTGATGGGCATTTATATCCACCCCGTAGGCCAGTCCGCTCACCACCAGCACCTCGGGGCAGAGCGCCTTGAGGTCGTGGATGAAACGGCGGATGAAATCAGCTCCGTAGGTGGTGCAATGTCGGGTGCCGATGATGTTTATCACTCGCGACTGGTTGAGGTTGGCATTGCCTTTGTAATACATAACCAATGGCGCGTCGGCACAATCCTCGAGTCGCTTGGGATAGTTGTCGTCACCGAGACAGAGCACGCGTATGTTGTTGTTGCGACAGAACTCCAGTTCCACCTCGGCTCTCTTGAGCGGTTCGCTCCAGTCCTTGAGGTTGTCAATGAGTCGGGGCGAGCAATCGGGCAGTATGTCCTGCGCCTCGTTGCGATGCAAGAAGATCTCCTCGCCGCTGCCCAATGTGCGATACAGATGGAGGGCGGAGGCGAGACTAAAATGCCCGATGCGGGTGAGCGCAATGTTATATAGTAGCTGTTGCTCGTTCATTTGTCTTTAACTACTTTAACTTCATTAACTGCTTTAATTTGTTAAATACTTGGCGAGCGCACGGTCGTAGTCGTCGCTATTGGCGAGACGTCCGTTGACGAGGCACACAATCTCTATCACTCCCGAGAAACAGAGTTTTTCATCCTTTTCGCGGAAGATGTCCTGATAGAACACATACTTGATGCCATCCTTCTTGATGCCGAGGCGCGAGATGAAAGTGTCGTCAGGCACGAGAGGTGTCTTAAACTTGAGATTCATCCTCGCCACGACAGCATCCACGCCCTTGCGGTGCATGTCGGCAAAACTCAATCCGCAATGCTGCAAAAACAGATGGCGGGTATGCTCGGTGTAGTGTAGATAATTGGCGTTGTTCACTATGCCTTCGATGTCGCATTCATAGTCGCGCACCATCATTCGGGTTTCATATACGTATTTCATTCTTTATTTCCTTTTGAGATATTCATATCCAAATCGGCAACGCAGGCAGTCCTTGCGGTCGCAGTATTCATTTTTCAACTGGATGAGAGCCTGACTGTCGCCGGCATTCTGCACCTTTAGTCCGCATTGCTTCCACATTCGGATGATGTGGTTGTCCTCGGCCTTGAGCTGTTCGAGCAAGTCGAAAGCCCTGTCGCACAGAGCCTCGTCGCCCGTGTGGCGCCCATAGGCGAAGAGCATGGGGATGGCAGTGTTGATCATGAGCAGGTTGATGGAGAAGGGCGACAAACTCTTGTTGTTGTGTGCACTCTCCGAACCAAAGGTGTAGTGGGTGGTCCAATAATCCGTGACGTGGGTGGAGAGATTACGCTTGAGGTCATCCACCGTCTTACATTCCACCAACTGACTGAGCGACGTCTTGCGCTCGTGATAGAGAGTGGCAAGTTGGGATATCCTGATATGCGGAAAATTCTGCGGCCGCAATCTCAGGAATTTCCACATCGTGCGGTCGATAGGCGTGAGCGAGAACTTATGAGCGAGATATTCGTATTCATTCTTAATCTTGGCGAAATATCCGTCGTTGAGAGCCGCTGCCTGGTATTTATCCGGAATGGCATTGATGTCGAGCAATCCAGCCTGTCCGAGGAATATCGCCTCCACCTGGAAGATGTCGTCGCGGTGGTGGGCCACCTGATTGAGCGGCACATTGAATGCCCATTGCTCGAAAGCATCGCCGTTGATACCAAAGCCATAGTTGCGCGCGAGGGTGACGAAATACGCATCCTCCCACGACCCGTTGGCCCTCTCGGCTCGGAGGGCAATGGCCTGCGTCTTGTGTTCAAGTCGCTCGGTCTGCAGTGCCGCCATCCACGAATGAATGGTGAGCGAGGTGAGGTCGGGCACAAGTCGATAGCAAGGAGGATAGGCGTCGGCGGTGAGCAGTTCCTTGTAGTTGAGCGTCACCGTCATCGGGACGGAAAGTTTGATTTGGGGTATAAACTCCCCCCTACTGTTGGTGACGTTGCAGTCGTCGTCCTCCACCACATGCAGCACAACGTTGTCGTAGGCGGGGTCGGTGTCGTGCCCGTGCCGAAACCAGTCCTTCGAGTGTTCGTGTATCTCCACATTGCCCACCCACATCGTCTCGCCAATGCGCAGTTTGGCGTTGAAGAAGTCGGGCCCCGAATTGCGGTTATGCAGTCCGGGGTCGATAATCTCCACATCCCTGCCATCGGTGGTGGCAAGGTCGGAGAGGGGCAGTATCTTGTGTTTCCACACGTATTGCAACAGTTGTTCCATTGTCTGAATGATAGTAAGAATTGCTACAAAGGTAATGAAAGTAGTGCATTTAGCAAAGCAAAATGCCAACTTTTTGCAACTTTTCCACGTTTTTTTCTCATTTTTATCGTCTTTTCCACTTTTTTTGTTCCTTTTTGGTTGGTTTATGGGATAAAAACACTAACTTTGCAGTCGATTTTCAACCCTCATATAATATAATAAGGAGAAAGAACATGAAGATAGCATTGATTGGCTATGGCAAGATGGGCAAGATGATAGAGCAGATTGCCATCAGCCGAGGTCACGAGATTGTCAGTATCATTGACATCGATAACCAGCAGGACTTCGACAGTCCGGAGTTTGCATCCGCCGACGTGGCGATAGAGTTCACCGCGCCACATGTGGCTTACGGCAACTACCTCAAGGCATTCAGTCATGGGGTGAAGGTGGTGAGCGGTTCTACTGGATGGATGAACGACCACAAGGCCGACGTGGAGCGACTGTGCAACGAGGAGGGAAATACCCTGTTCTGGGCATCCAACTTCTCGATAGGAGTGGCCATCTTCTCGGCGGTAAACCGCTATCTCGCCAAGATAATGAACGGATT